>CALDZQ010000256.1 GCA_937944035.1 uncultured Neomegalonema sp.
GCATTGGACGGCCCGGTTAACGCCATGCGTAATCCCGCATCGACGAGACGCGCAATATTCTCGCTCCGCTCAAGATAACGGAACATCCAGAATAAGCCTCCGGCGGTTTTTCCCAACATGCGGCGTTATTCCTCCAGCACCCAAGTGTCTTTTGTGCCGCCACCCTGACTGGAATTAACCACCAGCGACCCCGCCTCCAACGCAACACGCGTCAATCCGCCCGGCGTGATATTGATGGATTTCGGTGAGACCAGCACATAAGGACGCAAATCCACATGGCGGGGCGAGAGACCTTTTTTGGCCAGTATCGGCACGGTTGACAGCGCCAACGTCGGCTGGGCGATATAGTTGGAGGGGCGCGCCCGCAGCTTCGCTTCAAAGGCGCTAAGCTCTTTCTTGCTCGCGGCAGGGCCGACAAGCATACCGTACCCACCGGACCCGTGAACTTCTTTAACCACCAATTCGGCAAGGTGCTCCAGAACATAAGCCAGCGAGTCCGCCTCACCACACCGCCATGTCTGCACGTTTTTCAACAACGGCTTTTCGCCTGTGTAAAACTCAACGATTTCAGGCATATATGAATAGAGCGCCTTATCATCAGAAATTCCTGTACCCGGCGCATTAGCGATTGTGATCCCGCCGGAGCGATACACATCCATGATTCCCGGCACACCCAACATCGAGTCAGGGTTAAACGTCATCGGGTCGATGAAATTATCGTCAATCCGTCGGTACAGCACATCAATCGGCTTGTACCCGTGCGTTGTGCGCATCGCCACGCGCCCGTTCTGGATACGCAGATCATGCCCCTCGACAAGCTCGATCCCCATCTCATCAGCGAGGAACGAGTGCTCAAAATACGCTGAATTGTGAATGCCGGGCGTCAAAACCGCCACCACAGGCGTGCCCGTGCAGGCATCCGGCGGAGAGGCGGACAGTGATCGGCGCAGATTGCGCGGGTAATCACTGACCGGGCGCACATTGTTTTGGGAGAATAGCTCCGGAAACAGGTGCAGCATCGTCTCACGGTTCTCCAGCATATAGGAGACACCGGATGGCGTGCGGGCATTGTCTTCAAGAACCAGAAACTCGTCTTCACCCGTGCGAACCAAATCGGTCCCGACAATGTGCGTATACACGCCGCCCGGCGGTGTGAAATTCATCATCTCCGGCAAAAACGCTTCGTTTTCTGAGATCAGCTTATAAGGAACCCTCCCCGCCCGGAGAATCTCCTGCCTATGATAAATGTCATGCAAAAAGGCATTGATCGCCCGAACCCGCTGCTCAATACCCTTCTCAAGCCGCGCCCATTCGCGGGCGGAGATAATACGGGGGATAATGTCAAACGGGATCAGCCGCTCATCCGCTTCCTGCTGGCCGTAGACATTAAACGTTATGCCTGTACGGCGAAAAAATGTTTCGGCCTCGGAGGATTTCTTTCGCAGGCGCGAAATATCTTCTTGGTTGAACCAATCTTCGTAGCCCTTATAGGGTGGTCGGCTGGTATCGCCCCTGCCATTCATTTCATCAAAAAAGACTTTTTCTTCGCACATGCAACAAGGCTAGTGCAAGTTGCAGGTAGAGCCAAGCGCTTTCACGAAAATGTCGCACCCCGCGTGTCACAGTCAGCGCGCACGCGGGGCTTTTTCGACCTGGTCAGGCTTTCGCGAGCGCCTGATCGAGATCGGCGATCAGATCATCAACTGTTTCAAGACCGATGGACAGACGCACCACCTCCGGCCCGGCCCCTGCCGCGACCTTGTCCGCATCGGAAAGTTGACTGTGAGTCGTTGACGCCGAGTGAATAATCAGCGACCGGGAATCGCCGATATTGGCGAGGTGACTGAACAGGCCCAAGCCTTCAACCAGCTTCACACCGGCATCATAGCCGCCCTTCAGGCCCACGGTGAACACGGCCCCCGCACCTTTGGGCAGGTATTTCTTGGCCCGCTCGTGATATGGAGACGATTTCAGGCCGGGATACGAAACGTATTCGACCTTCGGATGCCCCTCCAGATACTCCGCCACTTTCTGCGCATTCTGGCAGTGCCGCTCCATGCGCAGCGACAGCGTCTCAAGGCCAAGCAGTGTATAGAATGCGTTTTGCGGCTGCTGACATCCGCCCAGATCACGCAAACCAATCGCGATGTTGTGGAAAGTATAAGCCATCGGCCCCAGCGCTTCAAAGAAGTTCAGGCCATGATATTCGGGGGCAGGCTCGGACAGAGACGGGAACTTACCACTGGCTCCCCAGTTGAAATTGCCAGAATCAACAACTATACCACCGATTGCCGTACCGTTGCCGCTCATAAACTTCGTTGTGGAGGCGACGATAACATCCGCGCCATGCTCGATAGGCCGCCAAAGGGCCGCTGTCGCCATCGTATTATCGACCAGCAAAGGCAAGCCCGCAGCCTTGGCCACAGCGGAGATCGCTTCAACATCCGTTACAACACCGCCGGGATTTGCAAGCGACTCGCACCAAATCGCACGGGTATTCTCGTCAATGGCGGCACTGACAGCGTCTGAATCATCAAAATCCACAAACTTCACGTCCCAGCCGAAGCGTTTAATCGCCAGCCCGAACTGATTAACCGTGCCCCCATACAGCTTGTTCGAGGACACAATGTTGCAGCCGGGGGCCATCAAAGGGAACAGCGCCAGTAATTGCGCCGCATGACCGGAAGCAGCCGCGACCGCTCCAACACCACCCTCAAGCGCTGCGCAGCGTTCTTGCAGCACGGAGACGGTCGGGTTGGTCAAGCGGGAATATATGTATCCGACTTCCTGAAGGCTGAACAAACGCGCCGCATGAGCGGCATCGTTGAAAACGAACGATGTGGTCTGATAAATCGGCGTCTGCCGTGCGCCGGTTGTCGGGTCCGGTGATGCACCCGCGTGTATCATCCGTGTTTCAAAACCGAGTGGTGTATCGCTCATAAATTTCTCCATTCCCGCCGGCTGACCGCACAGCCGTTTCGCCGCGCACACTGTCACATCCAGAGCAATGTTCCAATATTGGTCAGCGACTCGCATATTTTGAGGACAATTCTCCCAAACCTTATGCGATCAAAAGAATTCCGTTTGCCCAACACGATCTTTATGCGAACGCATTCGCGACGCACATATGCTGACAAAAAAGGGAATGCGCACACGGCACATTCCCTTTATAAACCTAAGCCGGGTTACTCAGGCGGCTTTCTCGAACTCTTCAACCTGACGTTCCGCTTCTTCGCGGGCAACCCCATATTTTTCTTGAACAATACCCACCAGCTTTTCGCGGTTGCCCTCAACCTGATCGACCTCATCATCGGTCAGATCACCCCATTTTGACTGGACGCTGCCTTTGAGTTGCTTCCAGTTACCTTCAATTTGATCCCAGTTCATAGCTTTCTCCATGTTTTCAAAAACAATCCACGTCTCACGAACCATCAACAGGCCCGCGACGGATAGGCCTTAGACCGGAGGACGGCCTCGTATGGCGCGGAAGACCATTGCGATCAAGAACAGTACCAGAAAGACAAAGAATATTGTCTGCGCAATACCCGCTGATGCTGAAGCGATACCGCCAAATCCAAGCATGCCGGCAATAATAGCCACGACAAGAAATGTAATTACCCAGCCTAACATTGATAACTCCGTTGTTGTTACGTCAGCACAACGGCACAGATGAACGATTGGTTCCAGGGTTTGTAATTTTTATCGGAAAAAACCATCGCTGTCAGGATGCCATGCGCAAAATTCTTGAAGGGGCTTGGGATGTTTATCTTGCGAAGGACCGCTTACGCTCGACATCACAGCAAGGGGGTAAAGATGAAAGCTTTATGGAATACTGAGGGGGTTACGCAGTTCAGATTTCCCGCCCGGACTACCGATGATGCGTCTATCGCTCATGATGTCTATGTAAAGGGCAATGGGCCGCCAATCCTGATATTGCAAGAACTGCCCGGCATTGATGACAAAACGTTTGAGCTGGCTAACAGGTTGATAACCGCAGGTTTTAAAATTTATCTGCCGCACATGCTTGGCCGCTTCGGCAAGAAAACCACCGCAATCAACTCCCTTCGCCTGCTGTGTATACGGCGGGAGTTCAATATCTTCCTCAACGGAAAACAAAGCCCCATTGCCGATTGGATGCGGTCGCTTTGTGCGCATATCGGTCAGCGCGAAAATGGCGCGCAAATCGGTGTTATCGGAATGTGCCTGACGGGCAGCTTCGCGATACCGTTGATGGCTGAAGATACAGTCATCGCTGCCGTTGCAAGCCAGCCTTCCTTGCCGATGTGGTCACGCGATCCGCTGCACATGTCGCAGGACGATGTGGATAACGCGTGCGCCGCAATGACCAGAAAAGGGCCAGCCGTCGCGATGCGGTTCAAAAGTGATAAGATCTCGAAACCCGCGCACATAAACACGCTGAAAACCGCTTTTGGCGAGCATCTCGAAGTCACAGAATACGACAATCCCGTAGGTAATAAAGGCGCGGCACATTCGCTTTTGACCGCTCATTTCAGTATCGATGCCTACGAGCGGACCGAGATGTATTTCAAGGCCCGCTTCGGCATGATCTGATTGCTCAACCGGCATCCTTGCGACGGCGGATTTCGGCAAACACGATCTCAGCATCGGCGTCGGGCAAGCCGATCAGCGCGGCGACTTCCGGTGCGGCGGCGCGCAGGAAGGGATTGGTTTTTCGCTCCAGCCCTATCGTCGTCGGCGTGGTCCGCCCACCGTTGTTAAGCGTCGCAATCACGTCTTTAACCCGCGCATGAAGCGCGTCATTCTCAGGATCGACGGTCAACGCGAAATCGGCATTGCTGGCGGTATATTCGTGGCCAAAGAAGACAATCGTGTCATCCGGCAGGCTCGAAAGGCTGCACAGACTGCTCCACATCTGCTGCGCTGTGCCCTCAAACAAACGGCCACAACCCATCGCAAACATTGTGTCGCCGCTGAACAGCACCCCCGGCTCCGGCATGTGATAAACGATATGACCGACGGTATGCCCCGGCGTATCAATCACACGCACCAGACGTCCACCCCAAGACCATGTCTCGCCCGGCGTTATCGCGTGGGTAAGGATCGGCAGGCGATTGGCATCGGCACTGGACCCGACAACCGTGATTTCGCCAAGGCTGCGCAAACGCTCCACCCCGTCGATATGATCGCTATGATGGTGTGTGATAAAGATGTGCGTCAATGTCCAACCGAGCGCTTGAAGCGCCGCCTCGATAGGTTCTGCCTCCGGCGCATCAATCACCGCGACATTGCCTGAAACATCATCGCGCACCAAATACGCAAAGTTGTCATTGAGGCAGGGCACGGAAACAATTTTCAATGCACCCGCTTCTGTGGTTTCTAGGGCGGTAAGGGCAGATACCATCGTGTCATCCTCTCTTGCTTTAAACATTGTATAACAAGGCGTCTTCTCTTGCACCATGATGTGACATCGCTTTGGAATTTTTACTACGCCAGCGCGTTAGGCCGTGTCGCACAGCGTGTGGTGCAACAAAGCTTGCGTGAGTTATGGCCCAATACGCGCGGCATGACAGTCGCCGGATACGGATTCGCTGCGCCTTTCCTGCGTCCGTTTCAGGAAGGGGCCACACGAACACTGTGCCTTATGCCCGCCCAACAAGGCGTGGCGCGCTGGCCTGGGGATGCACCAAATGTCAGCGCATTGGTCAGCGAGGGCGCTTGGCCGATTCCGACAGGGTTCCTCGACCGCCTCATCATCGCCCATGCCGTTGAGACCGAGACGCATATCGACGCGTTGTTCGACGAGGTTTGGCGTGTGCTTTCACCGGAGGGTCGGGTGATCGTGATCGCACCCAACCGCTCCGGCATCTGGGCGCGGGCCGATTCGACGCCTTTCGGGATCGGGCGGACATTTTCTTACGGTCAGCTTGAGGCCACACTTAATAACCATAAGCTATCCCCGGTATCGCGTGCCGCAGCGCTCTACATGCCTCCAAGCGAGCGGCGGTTCATTTTGCGCTCATCCGGTGCGGTGGAACGTTTCGGAAAGCGGCTTGATGCGAGGCGGCTGGCCGGAGTGCTGATGGTCGAGGCGTCCAAACAGGTATTCGCAATGCCAAAGAATGGCGCGAAGGATCATGCCCGCTCCCGCTTCAGCCCGATCCGCGCCCCCGTGCAGCAACCCGTCGGCGCTTCCATCGGAACACAACGGCAGGACTTGGGAGAGAGTCAGAAGTCTTAACGGTGTTTCCCATCCGCGCCGAAACTGCTAGGCAGAGTTTGCCTCATCACACAACCCAGCGAGCCGCCAGCCATGCTCAAAATTCGCATTATTCCCTGCCTTGATGTCAAAGAAGGCCGTGTCGTCAAAGGCGTGAACTTCGTCGATCTCGTCGATGCGGGCGATCCGGTTGAGGCGGCGGCGGCCTATGACGCTGCCGGCGCCGATGAATTATGCTTTCTCGACATAACCGCCAGCGTCGAAAATCGCGGCACGATGCTCGATGTGGTTCGCCAAACCGCCGAGCGTTGTTTTATGCCGCTTACTGTAGGCGGCGGAGTTCGCACTCTCGGTGACATCCGCGCATTGCTGTTGGCGGGGGCTGACAAGGTTTCAATCAACACCGCCGCCGTTATAAATCCTGATTTTGTGCGCGAGGCGTCTACGAAATTCGGTTCGCAATGCATCACCGTTGCCATCGACGCAAAATCTGTCGCGCCGGGGAAATTCGAGATTTTCACCCACGGCGGACGCAAAGAAACAGGGATCAATGCTGTCGCCTTCGCGCAGCAAGTCGAGGCTTTAGGTGCGGGCGAAATTCTGCTGACCTCAATGGACCGTGACGGCGCCAAAATCGGCTACGACCTCCCCCTGACACGCGCGGTCGCCGATGCTGTCAGCATACCGGTAATTGCAAGTGGCGGTGTCGGAACTTTGGACCATCTTGTTGACGGTGTGACGAGAGGTCATGCATCTGCTGTGCTCGCGGCCTCAATTTTCCACTTCGGCACGTATTCAATAGCAGAAGCAAAAGCGGCAATGGCGGCGGGCGGTGTGCCTGTGCGTCTTTAATCTAAAGGACGAATGATGAAAATTTGTGGCGTTTCAGGAAGCCTGCGCAAAGCTTCTTACAACACAGCTCTGCTCAAAGCGGTTGCAGAGATTGCAGCCCCGGATATTGAAGTGGAGATCACCGATTACAGCGAAATCCCGCTTTATAACGGTGATGTTGAGGCCGAAGGCATCCCTGCCAGCGTTGAAAGCTTTGCGGCGGACATCCTCGCGGCGGATGCTTTGCTGATCGTCACACCTGAATATAATGCGGGTATTCCGGGGGTTCTGAAAAACGCGCTCGACTGGGCTTCCCGTGTCCGGCCGAACGTGTTCGACGGCAAACCGACCGCGATGATGGGAACCAGCCCCGGCAGACTTGGTACAGTACGCGCGCAGATGCAGTTGCGCAATCAGATGGCCAATCTCAACGCACTCGTCGTTTCGCAGCCGATGATCTTTGTCGGTGAGGCAGGCAAATTTTTCGATGAAGGCAAATCCGGGCTTGATGATGCGACCAAGGGCTTTATCGAGAAGCAACTTGCGGCACTCAAAGCGCTGGTCGACTGATGACCGACACACTCTCCCGACTGGAAGCCACAATCGCCGCGCGCAAAGCTGAAGGCGATGCCTCCGCTTCGCACACAGCGCGGTTGCTGGCCAAAGGGCCGGAGAAATGCGCTGAAAAATTTGGCGAGGAAGCGATTGAAGCCATCATCGAAGCGGTTAAGGGGGATCGTGAAAAGCTGACCTCTGAATGCGCTGATGTCCTCTATCATATGCTGGTCATGCTGGCGTCGCGGGATGTGACATTAGCGGACGTTAAATCGGAGCTGGACAAGCGCGACGGCATTTCCGGCTTGGCCGAAAAAGCATCACGGAAATCCTAGGGCAGGCAGTCGGTATGCGGAGCATGGCAATAAAACTGACTGTACTCGCAGCGCTTGCGCTATCCGCTTGTGCCAACAACGCACCTTTGCCAGAACCTCCGGCGAAGGGGGCGCTGCGGGTTGCCACCCATAATGTGCATTACATCATCACCAGCCGCGCTACAGGCTCTTGGTCTATCGCCGATTGGCAAGCACGCAAAACCTCTCTGGATAGCGCCTTCAAATCCCTGGATGCGGATATTGTCGCTTTTCAGGAAATGGAAAGCTTCGCGCATTCTTCGGTCAGCATGGAAAACCTCGCGCTCGATTGGCTGCGGGACCAAAACCCCGATTACAGCGTCGCCGCATCGGGCGACCCGCGCACTTTTCCGTCCACGCAGCCGATCTTTTACCGCAAATCGCGGCTAACACTACGCGATAAGGGTTGGTTCTTTTTCTCCGAAACGCCCGACGTGATCTATGCCCGCACTTATAACGGCAGCTATCCCGCATTCGCATCATGGGCGGCATTTGAAGAGACAGGCACAGGCAAGCGGTTCAAGCTTTTTAACGTCCATTTCGATTTCTCCAGCCGCGAAAACCGCCACCGCTCCGCCCTGCTGGTGGCAAAACGGATAAAACCGCTGATAGAGACGGGCGAAACAGTGTTCGTAATTGGTGACATAAACGCGAGCAGCACATCAAAACCGGCCACGATCATCGCTGATGCCGGAATGCGTTTTGTACCTGTGCGCGGCTCCACGTATCATTTAAATCGCGGGCTGAATCTGACCGGACCCGTCGACCATCTCGCCGCGACACCGGACGTGGAGGCACTGGGTGAACCGGTTGTTGTCCGGCGTAAGTTTGACGGGGTTTGGCCGAGCGATCATTATCCGGTTATAGCCGACTTCCGCTTGCCATGACCGGCGACAGGCCGCTCCTCGGTATCATGCTGATGCTCGGCTTTTGCGTCCTCGCACCTTTGGGCGACTCGATGGCAAAACTGTTGGGTGAAACCATTCCGTTGGGGCAGTTATTGCTCGTCCGATTTGGCGTTCAAGCCGCGCTCTTACTGCCGCTTGTCGCGATGAGCTTTCGCAGTTTGAGGATGGAGCAACGGATTTTCTGGCTGATGGTTCTGCGCACCGTTCTGCACATCATGGGCATCGGTGCGATGTTCACATCGCTGCGTTACCTGCCATTGGCAGATGCGATTGCGATTGTTTTCGTAATGCCGTTCATCATGCTGTTATTGGGTAATTATTTTCTCGGTGAGGAAGTCGGAAAACGCCGCCTGATCGCCTGCTGCATCGGCTTCATCGGCACGTTATTCGTGATCCAACCCAGTTTCGCCGCCATTGGTCCGATTGCTTTGCTGCCGTTGATGGTTGCAGTCAACTTCGCCTGCTTCATGCTCGTCACCCGCCGGATCGCGCGCGACATCGACGCGGTCAGCTTGCAAGCGGTCAGCGGCGTGATCGCCTGCATCATTCTCGGTGGGCTTTACTTTTTGCCTGGGTTATCCGGGCTTGAGGCGCTTTCGATTGTCGGGCCACAGGGGTTAGAGTGGAGCTTGCTGGCCGTCATAGGCATCGTCGGCACGATTGCACATTTGCTGATGACATGGTCGCTGCGCTTCGCACCCTCGGCCACGGTCGCACCGATGCAGTATTTGGAAATCCCGTTCGCCACGGTCATCGGCTATTTCGTATTCGGTGATTGGCCTAACGGTCTCGCAATGATCGGCATCATCATCACAATGGGCGCGGGAGTCTATATCATCATACGCGAGCAAGCACTCGCACGCGGCGCACCACCCGCTGTTTAGAGCGTTATCAAGGGCAATGGGTTCATTGCCCGACTCGGAAAACGCGCCAAAACAAGAAGTTAAAGCGCTTCGCGTTTAATCTGAGGCATACCCTGCTGCTTCGAGGTAATTCCAGCATTCGTCTGGTGTGAAGAGATCGCAGATATCGCCAATAGCCGTCACAAGCTGGTCGAATGTTCTGGCTCCGATCCGACGGAG
>CALDZQ010000257.1 GCA_937944035.1 uncultured Neomegalonema sp.
CGCCCGCTCGCGCGCCCGCTTCGCCTGCCACCGCGCCAGACGCCGCGCCTGTTTGGGCAGATCATCCAGCACCAGCCGCATCGCCCGCATCCGGCGGCACAGCCGTTCGGCGCTGACCGGATCATCCGGCAACGGCACAGATTTACGCTCGATTACAGCGTCATAGCCGTCGAAAAACCGGATATTCGGCTCGCCCTTCGTAAAGCGCCGCCCGTCACCGGACCCGAATTTCTTGCGCCTGTCGAACAGCGCAAAACCGGGCGCGCGCTCAGTCGGGCGACCCGAAGTCCCCGCCGGAACACCCGCCGGAACACCTTGTCCCGTGCGTGTCACGACACCCGCCTGCAAGCCCATATCTTCCTTGACGATCACCACCAGCCGCCGCAAAGCCGCCTCCGCCGGGCGCAGCACACGCAGAATCTCCGTCCGCACATGCCTCGGCAGCACAGAAACAACCCCGCCGCCCGCCATCACGAACAGCGCGGCAAGCATCCGCAGCAACGCATCCCGATTGCGGTCTATGGCGGTCGTCCAGTCCATCAGTGTTACAAAAATCCCATTCCAGCGCCGGTACAGTGACATCTCAATGCCACCTGCAAACAATAGAATAAAATCGGAACATTTGTCAAGAAAATTGATGATCCGCAGGGTTACAAAAAAGCTGTCACTCCCGTGAAAACGGGACCACCCGGTTCAACCGCGCCGCCGCCGACGCCCTGATGATCTTCACCGTGTCGCCCATCTTGCTCTCGCCGGGAAATTTCGGCGTCACACCCTTCGCGCGCAGGCGGTGGTTGATCTGATGCAGATAGCACGTCCGTTTCGAGCTTTCCGACCGCCATGTGATGCTCAGCGACAGCGACGGCACATCGCTCGTCACCTTCACATGATGCGGCGCGAGGGGCGGCACGTAGAGCGCGGTCCCCGGCTCCATATGGATCGGCTCGCCCCGCCCGGCCATCTCAGGGTTCAGCGTCAGGTTCCGGTGCGCGCCCGTGTGAAACCGCTCCAGATCGGTCTGGCTGGCCAATTCACGGTCATGCTGCGAGTAGATTGTGAAGGTCTTCGTCCCTTCCAACTGGATCAGGATATTGTGCTCCTCATCGATATGAAACGGCGTCACCGCGCCGGGGGAGGAGATGAACATGAACGCCTCACGGCGCATGATCTCGCCTGTTTCCCGCTCGATTGTGTCTTTCAGACTGTCGATGATGCCAAAGGCCAACTCGCGATACGCGGGGTCTTTCTCGACATTGCGGATGGTCATCCATGAATTGACCATACCGATTTTCTCAATCGTCTCGGCTGCGGTCATCCCCGCCTCCGGCACAGCGCCCGGCGCGACGGAAATCGGCAGATCACCGGGATTGAACTCGACCAGATCCGCCGGATGCGAGCGCGCCAACTCAACAAGCCGCGCGCGCGATGTCAGCGGGCTGTCCACATGAATCGTCGAAACCGCGCGTTGATCGGGATAAGCCGAACCAAACTCCGCGCTGTCCATAATCGTATGCATGACTATACCCCTTTCCCGTTGAGGCGCTTGAGCGCGCCGATCTTGAATTTCTCCAACGCCACCGCCGTGCCCAGCAGCGTTTTATCCGTCACCCGTCCCGCCGGAACATTGATCTGAACAATCGGCAAACGCCCGGCCCACAGCCCGTCCACCACCGGATGCCCTTGGCGGGCGCAGGAATCGAGCCGCTGCCCATCCCCGTCCAGCATCCACCGTGTCGCCCCGATCAGAAGGCGCACCCCCGGTGAGTAGGCCGCAAAATCCTCGTCATAGGTCGTCTTGAATGCGGCGATATGCGCGCCCGTGCGCAGGGTGAACAGCATCGCTTTCGCCGCACCATCAAGGGTCAGCGTCAGGCAATCCACCGCCCCCGCTTCGGCCCCCGCCTTCATCGCCTCGCGAAAAAACCGCGTTCCCGCAATGGATTGCGCCAGCGGAAAGCCGCCCGGATCAGTGCTCTTCCAACCGGCGTTTTCCAGCGCAAGAAATTCATCGCAAAGATCATCGATAGCATGATCCCCGACAAGCCTGCCCGGCGGGACCGCAATGATCTCAGCATCCCCCAATTCGGCGAACCGCCGCTCCTGACGGCGTAATTCCTTGCGTTTTTTGCCGGACATCGCCGCGCGCATCACCGCGTCAAAACTGTTGTCTGCGGTCAGGATCGCCCGCTCGTGATAGTCTTGAATCCTGAATTCCCTGCCCCGCAAAGCACAGGCCGCATCCATCGCCATATGCGTTTCATAATCGAAGGGCAGCGACGAAAACCGTAAGAAAACCGCACCTTCCGGCCGGGTGTCGATCCAATCGAACAGCCGCGCATAGGCATCAACGGCAAACCCCGCCCGGATCAGCGGCGCACCGTTGAAACAATGCTGATGAATCCAAACACAGGCATGTTTCAGCGGCAGCTTCGCATACCCTTTTTGAAACGTCAGCGGCAGCACAGCGATCAGCGCCCCCGTCTCAATATCACGCAACAATGCCAGTTTGACACGCTCATACGGATCAAGATGACGCATCGCGGGTTCCAGAAACCACGGCGAAAAATACGGATTCGGCTCACGGGCCGCCGCGCCCAGCGCTGACCACTCACGACGCAACGCCGCGTCAATTCCGCCAACACCCAGCAAGGTCAGTGACAATGCGGGCGCTTTGGCCGGGCGCGCTTCACGTCGCGCCGCCGCCGTTTCCGGAACAGCGCGGTCATTCATATGCGCTGAACTGGGGTTCGTCGCTCGCATAACCGCTGACACTCCTGTTTGTGTAGCGGTTAAGCTGCAAGAGCGCTGCCAACGCGGGGCGCGCCCTATACCGTCAGGTTACGGCACGACATAATTAACCATCCCGCAATATCCCCTTGCCTAAACAATGCCTTAGCCTTGACGCATTCTCCGGCGAAACGGGAACCATGAAAAAGCTCATCGCCCTCACCATCGCTGCCACGTTGACCTCCGCAACCGCTCAGGCGGCGGAGCTGTCCCCGCTGAACCTCAAATACCGCGCCACCGTGGCGGGTCTGCCGCTGGGTAAGCTCAAGCTGCATATCGACCGCGCTGGCGACCAGTACACGGCGGCGGTCAGCTTCAAACTCGTCACCCTGCTGCGCACGATTCTCGACGGCGATGCGCAGGCGAACGCGGCGGGCCAGTTGCAGCAGGGCAAACCCACGCCACAGGAATTCCAGTTCAAAATCGACGGGCGCAAAAAGAACCAGCACACCGCCATCGCCTTCGACGCGGACGGCAACCCCTCCGAGATCAAAGCCGACCCGCCCCTGCGCGAAACCGCCTACCGCATCGGCGTTGAGCAGGCGGGCGGCACAATCGACCCCGCCAGCGCCGCCGTCCTCCTCGCCTCCCCGCGCACGGATGCCTGCGATCTGTCGATGGATGTGTTCGACGGCGCAAAGCGCCACCGGATCAGCCTGACGGGCGTTGCCGAACAGCCCGACTCGCGCGGTGTCATCACCTGCACGGGCCTTTACGAGCGCATCGCGGGCTTCAAAGCGAAATACATGACCCCCGACGCGCGCACCTACCCGTTCTCGGCGCAGTTGGTCGAGGACATTGACGGCGGCTGGTTGCCGGTGAAAATCTGGGCCGACACCAAATTCGGCCCCGCCAGCGCGACGTTCTACCGGTGAGAATGGGCGGTTTTGCATTGTAAAACAGCCGCTTTTGGCGTTTATCCGACGGCGTAACCCGCAACGGAGCGCCCCATGTCAAAGCCAATCGTCCTCATCACCTCCGCCTCAGGCCGCATCGGCAAAGAACTGGTGGCCCAACTGTCCAAAGCGGGCGACTTCACAATCCGCGCCTGCTGTTTCAGCGATAACAAGGCCGATTCCCTGCGGGCTTTGGGCGCTGACGAGGTGGTCAAATTCGACCTCAACGACCCAGCCACCTGGGATGCCGCGCTCGACGGGGTCTCCGCCGTCTACTCCGCCTCCCTCGACCCGATGCTGAAGGGTCATCTCGCCTTCTCAAAGGCGCTGGGCGGCCGTAAAGACCAGATCAAACACGTCGTCCGGGTCAGCTGCATGGGCGCCGACACCAACACCGCCTCCTACGATCCGGCCAAGCATTCCTCCCGTGCCGGAGCGCCTATCCCCCTGATGCTACAGCATTATTGGTGGGGCGAGAAAGCGCTGATCGATGCAGGGCTAAATGTCACCGCCCTGCGCAATAACTTCTTCATGAACCACCTGCTGAAAACCGATTGCGAGAGTATCGCCAATGAAGGCTGGTTCAGCAATCCGCTCGGCACGGCCCGTAATTCTTTCGTCGCCACCCGCGATATTGCCACCGCAGCCGCCGTTATTCTCACCGAAGGCCCGGCACGGCACGGCAACAAATTCTACGACATCACCGGGCCGGAACCGCAGACGATGGCAGAAATCGCCGCCGATCTGGGCAAGGCAATGGGAAAAACCCTCGAATACCGCGCCCAAAGCATGACAGATTTCGAGCGCGATTTCGGCAGCACCCGCGCGGAGTTCTTCGAATACTTATCCAACGGCTTCTATTGCCGATGCAGCCCCGACTTTTACAACATCACCGGCCACAAACCGACCGCCTATTACGATTACCTCACCACAAAAGGCGCATCCGGCGAGACGGGCCTTGATGAGCTATGGCAGGGCAATCTGTGGAAAAAGGGCGAGGATGCGATGAAAGAGGCTGCCGCCGTAAAGAGCTGATCCGCCTACTCTTTCTGGAACCCTCTCCCCCCGGCCGGGAGAGGGCAGGGTGAGGGCCGTCTCAGCAAAAGATCACGGCTCGTGTATATTACACAAACAACCCCAAAACCGCGCCCATAACCGCGAACGCCCCCACCGTATGCCCGCCGTCGATCCACCACAGGCTGCGCGGGCGTCCGGCGAAAGCGTAGTGCAACAAGACCCAAGGCATCACCAAAAATGCCCCGATCCCCGCTCCGTAAGCGCCGCATCGCAGCCAGCCGGACACCTCTCCGGTGACAAACATATGCCGCATCATCCCCGCCGCAAACAAAGCGGCGATTCCGGCGATGACAAACGGCAGCACGCTTTTATCCTCGGCGAGATCGTCCTTGGTCGTCCCGACCGCAACCATCCACCGCGCACTCAACCCGCCATACCAAACCGCCCCGAACCCGAACCCGGCAGCAGC
>CALDZQ010000258.1 GCA_937944035.1 uncultured Neomegalonema sp.
ACGGGGACGAGGTCAAAGCCGCCCCCGGTGAGAGCATTTGGGAGGTGGCCAAGCGCACGGGGACATCGATCCCGCATCTGTGCCACGCCGACGAGCCGGGCTACCGCTCCGACGGCAACTGTCGCGCCTGCATGGTTGAGATCGAGGGCGAGCGCGTCCTTGCGGCCTCCTGCATCCGCCAGCCCCGCGACGGCATGGTCGTCACCACCGACAACGCCCGCGCGACCAAGGCCCGCAAAGGCGTGATGGAGTTGCTGCTCGCGGACCAGCCCGCCCGCGAAAACGCCCATGACGCGGCCTCGCATTTCTGGAACATGGCGGATCTGTGCGAAGTCTCGGAAAGCCGCTATCCGGCGATCGAGGCAAAACGCGTCCCGTTGCTGGATAACAGCCACGTCGCGATGAACGTCAATCTCGATTCCTGCATCCACTGTAACCTCTGCGTCCGCGCCTGCCGTGACGTGCAAGTCAACGACGTGATCGGCATGGCCGGTCGCGGCCATGATGCGAAAATTGTCTTCGATATGGACGACCCGATGGGCGCAAGCTCCTGCGTTGCTTGCGGCGAGTGCGTCCAGGCCTGCCCCACGGGCGCGCTGACCCCGGCGACCATCGCAGACACCAAAAACAGCGCCGCCATCGACCGCGAGGTTAAATCGGTTTGCCCCTATTGCGGCGTCGGTTGTCAGCTGACCTTCAAGATCAAAGATAACAAGATCAAATATGTCGAGGGCGCGAACGGCCCCGCCAACGAGCAGCGCCTCTGCGTCAAAGGCCGCTTCGGCTTTGATTATATCGACCACAAACACCGTCTGACCACCCCCCTGATCCGCCGCGAGGACGCCCCCGCAAAGGGCCTCAACGTCGATCCCGGCAACGTCCTCACCCATTTCCGCGAAGCAACGTGGGAGGAGGCGCTGGAAGTCGCAGCCAAAGGCCTGAATGGCGTGAAATCGCGTCTTGGCGGCGAAGGCATCGCGGGCTTCGGCTCGGCCAAATGCTCGAACGAGGAAGCGTATCTGTTCCAAAAGCTGATCCGCGAAGCGTTCAAGCACAACAACGTCGACCACTGCACGCGTCTTTGTCACGCATCTTCCGTTGCGGCTCTGATGGAGAATGTCGGCTCCGGCGCGGTGACGGCGACGTTTAACGAGATCGAAAACGCCGACGTGGCCATCGCCATCGGCTGTAACCCCGTCGGCAACCACCCTGTTGCCGCGACTTATTTCAAACAGTTCACCAAGCGCGGCGGCACGCTCATCACCATCGACCCCCGCGCCAACGGCATGTTCCGCCACGCCAAATACGGCCTGCAATTCAAGCCCGGCACGGATGTGGCCCTGCTGAACTCGATCATGCATGTGATCGTCGAGGAAGGCCTGACCGACCGCCAGTATATCGACGCCTATACCGAAAACTTCACGGCGATGAAGGAACACCTTTCCGGTTATACACCTGAATCCACCGCCGAACTGACGGGCATTGACCCGCAGACCATCCGCGAGGTCGCACGGACCTTTGCGGGCGCAAAAGCGGCGATGATCTTCTGGGGCATGGGCGTTTCTCAACACACCCACGGCACGGACACCTCGCGCTGCCTGATCTCGCTGGCCCTGATGACAGGTCAAGTCGGTCGTCCCGGCTCCGGCCTGCACCCGCTGCGCGGTCAGAACAACGTGCAGGGTGCATCCGATGCGGGTCTGATCCCGATGGTCCTGCCCGATTATCAGCGCGTTGATAACGAAAACGTCCGCAACCGCTTTAAGGACGCGTGGGGTTTTGATGTCAAAGCCGAACCGGGCCTCACCGTGGTTGAGATCATGGACGCGGTCCATGACGGCGCTATTCGCGGCATGTATGTGCTGGGCGAAAACCCGGCCATGTCCGACCCCGATGTCGCCCATGCCCGCGATGCGCTGGCACTGCTCGATTGCCTCGTGGTGCAGGACATCTTCCTGACCGAGACGGCAAACTACGCCGATGTAATCTTCCCTGCGGCTGCATGGCCAGAGAAGAACGGTACTGTCACCAACACCAACCGTCAGGTTCAGATGGGCCGCAAGGCGCTTGATGCACCGGGTGAGGCGCGAGAGGATTGGCTGATCGTCACACAATTCGCCAACGCGCTGGGCCTGAAATGGCCTTACAAGCACCCCCGCGATGTGTTTGACGAGATGAAGCTGGTGATGAACTCGCTCGACAACATCACATGGTCACGGTTGGAGAATGAGGGCGCGGTGACGTATCCGTCGCTGTCCCCGACCGATCCCGGCCAAGCGGTCGTGTTCGGCGATGGCTTCCCCCGCGCCGATGGCCGCGCCCGCTTTGCCCCTGCCGACTATCGTCCGCCCGCCGAGGAGCCGGATGCGGAGTATCCGATGGTCCTGACCACAGGCCGCCTGTTGGAGCATTGGCACACCGGCTCAATGACCCGCCGCGCGAGCGTGCTGGACGCGTTGGAGCCGGAAGCGAGCGTCTCGATCCACCCCAACACGCTGGCGCGTCTGGATGTGTCGGCGGGCGAGCCGATCCATGTCGAAACCCGTCGCGGCTCGATCCGTCTGATGGCGCGGGCCGATACGGCGGTGACCGAGAACATGATCTTCATCCCGTTCGCCTTCGTCGAGGCGGCGGCGAACATCCTCACCAACCCGCAACTCGACCCCTACGGCAAGATCCCGGAATTCAAATTCTGCGCCGTGCGCCTGTCGAAGATTGAAGCGGTCGCTGCGGAGTAACCGGGATCTGCAAGTGCG
>CALDZQ010000259.1 GCA_937944035.1 uncultured Neomegalonema sp.
CGAAATCCCCACCGCCGTCAACCCGCCTGCGGGCTGCGCCTTCGCCTCCCGCTGCCCCCTCGCCCACGACCGCTGCCGTGTCGAGATGCCCGTGCTGCGCGACGCGGGCGGTGGCGCAATGGCGGCGTGTCACGCGCTGGATTGAGTTATCCGGTCACGACTCACACCCTCACCCCTCAATCCACCCCCGCACCACCGGCTCATACGCCGCCACTTCCGCCGCCACCGCCGGAAACGCGGCCAGCCTTGCCAGATATGCCCGCACCTCCAGCGGCCATTCGATCTCCAGTCCCAACGGCTCTGTCAGCGCGTCGAACCACAGGCACGTCACCGGAAAACCGCAATCGCCAATGCTCAAAGGCCGCTCTTTCATGCCGACCAACTGCGCAAGCTGGGCGAGGCGGGCGGAGATCGCCTGCGATTGCCTCGCCGCCACCGCCGCATCCCGCTTTCCGGGCTTTATGACCGGAAACAGCAACCGCAACTCCGGCTCCAGCCTTGTGTCGTGAAACCGCGACAGCTGACGCGCCAAGGCCCGTTCGGCCAGACCGGAGGGCAACATCGCCGGATCGGGGTGCTTTTCCTCCAGATACTCCGCAATCGCTTCCGAGTCGGCGAGCAGCAAGTCCCCGTAAATCATCGCGGGCACATTGCCCGACGGAACCACCCGCTTATACGCATCGGATCCGTACCCGCCGGGCGGCGGCAACTCCTCGAATTCCAAGCCCTTGTGGCGCAGCAAAACATGCAATTTCGCACCGTAAATACTGACTGGAACGTTATAAAATCTGAGCATTTCCCACCCGTATCGAGATAAAGTGACAACCACGGCGCCGCAAAAAACAGCATCCGGACGATGTAAACCTTTTTGTTCAGACTTCACCGCAGCAAATTGCACTATAACAGTTTTTTCGATTAGCCTACTGGACGAAGACGGTAATATTGACGTACTCTTAACCTTAATTGCCGCAAAAAGCGGTTTGATCCCGGCATAAGATCGGGGCTGATTGAGCAGAGTAAGCGATGATACCGCGCAGATTTTCCGATCTGCCCGAATACGCATTTCCGCGTTTGCGGGCACTTCTTGATCGCTACCCTGCGGGTGGTGAGCCTATTGCCATGTCGATTGGCGAGCCGCGCCACCCGATGTCTCCGCTCATGCATGAGGCGCTGGCCAAGCACGCCGGGGGCTATGCCAAATACCCGCCCATCGACGGAACCCCCGGTTTTCGCGCCGCTGTCGGCGAGTGGATCGAACGCCGCTACGACCTGCCCGGCGCAAGCATTGATCCGGGCGCGCAAATCCTGCCGCTCAACGGAACCCGCGAAGGTCTGTTCATGGCCGCCCTCGCGCTTGCCCCGTCCGAGAAAAACGGCCAACGCGCGGCGGTGCTGATCCCGAACCCCTTCTACCAATGCTACGCGGCGGCGGCGCTGGCCGTGGGGGCCGAGCCTGTTTTCGTGGCCGCCACGGCGGAAAGCGGCTGGCTGCCCGATTATGCCAGCCTGCCCGAAGACCTGCTGGCCCGCACCGTGCTGGCCTATTATTGCTCACCGTCGAACCCGCAAGGGGCCGTGGCGGGCAGTGACCAGTTGGGCCGCCTCGCGGCGCTGGCCGAGAACTACGACTTCATCGTCGCATTTGACGAGTGCTATTCCGAGATCTACCCCGACACCCCCCCGGCGGGCGGCATCGCGGCGGCTTTGACCGAGGGCGTTTCGCTCGACCATGTTCTCAGCTTCAACTCCCTCTCCAAACGCTCGAACGCACCGGGCCTGCGCAGCGGCTTTGTCGCGGGCGGCGCGGCCCCCATCGCCGCCATGACCCGCCTGCGCTCCTACGCGGGCGCGCCCAGCCCCCTGCCCGTCATCCACGCCGCCGAAGCGTTATGGCGCGACGAAACCCATGTTGAGGAAAACCGCGCGCTCTATCGCGAGAAATTTAACCTCAGTGACTCAATTCTTAACGGTTTGCCCGGATACGTGGCCCCGCAAGGGGGCTTCTTCCTCTGGATCGAGGTCGGCGATGGCGAGGCGGCGGCGCTGGAGCTATGGCGCTCGCACGGTGTCCGGGTTCTCCCCGGCGCCTATCTCGGACGCGGCGACCCCAGATTCAACGACGGAAAAAACCCCGGCACACGTTACATCCGCGTGGCTTTGGTCGAACAGCCGGACATCATCCGTCCCGGCCTCGACGCCATTGCGGAGATGTTACGCACCGGAATCAGACAAGACGCGGAGACGATGACGTGACCACAGCAACCGAAGGCCCATCCGATGATTACCGCAGTATCTTCAGCGGGTTAACCAGCCGTGCCGTGGCGGGGATCATCGGTGTAGCGGGCATCCTCATCTTCCTCGCCCTCGCCACCCATAACAGCGGCGACGCAAGTTTCTGGAACGCCACATCGGCGGCAACCCGTAACTGGCTCGGCATACTCGGCGCGAATTTCTCGGCCTTCAGCCTGATCGTGTTCGGCTACGCCGCATGGCTGATCCCCCTCGCCCTGATCCTGTGGGCCGTGCGTTTGTGGACCGGAAACTGGGACCGCATCGTCTCGGTCCCCTTACGCCTGATCCCCGCCGGATTGCTCGCCCTGATCGCCTCCGCCGGATTCCTCTCCGCGCTGCCGGGCCGCATTATCGGCACTATCGGATATGGCGGATGGGTGGGTGATTTCGTCATCCAGCCCTTCGCGCGCCTCTTCGCCAGCATCGGCTCCAGCGCCCCTTTCCAGATCCCCGGCCTGCTGTTCGGCCTCCTCGCCCTCGTGGCGCTGGCCATCGCTTGCGGCACGACATGGGGCGAGGCGAGGCTTGTCTGGCAGAAAATCATCGCCTCCTACAGCGACCTGTTCTCCCGCGAGCGCCGCACAGCCATCGCCGAAACCACCATGTCCCGCACCCGCGACCTGACCGAGCGCCTGCGCGGCCCGCTGCCCGAAGCGATCAACCCGCCCCAACTCGGCGGCATGATGCCTCTGCGCGCGAATGCCGAAAAACCCGAAGCGGTGGCAAAGGCCCAACCCGCCCCCCGCGCCAGTCGCAAAGCCAACAAATCCGCCGCCCCCGCGCCGATGAGCAACCCGCCATCCCTGTCGCTCGACCTGCTGGCAAAGCCCCAGCGCGCCGCCCGTCAGGCCACCCCCGCCGAACTGCGCGGCAAAAGCGATGAGCTGCTCAAAGTCCTCGGCGATTACGGCGTCAAAGGCGAGATCGTCGCCGCGCGTCAAGGCCCGGTCGTCACCCTGCACGAGCTTGAACCCGCCGCCGGAACCAAAGCCGCCCGTGTGGTCGGTCTCTCCGACGACATCGCCCGTTCCATGAGCGCCCTCTCCGCCCGCGTCGCTCCCGTGCGCGGACGCAGCGTGATCGGCATCGAAATGCCGAACGTCAACCGCGAGACGGTGCATCTGCGCGAGGTTCTCGACACCCTCGTCACCTCGCAAATGCCCCTGCCCTTGGCGCTTGGCAAAGAGATCGACGGCTCGGTGAAATTCGCCAGCCTCACGAAAATGCCCCACCTGCTCGTCGCGGGTACGACGGGCGCGGGCAAGTCCGTCGCAATCAACGCGATGATCCTGTCCCTCCTCTACCGCCACTCGCCGGACGAATGCCGCCTCATCATGGTCGATCCGAAGATGCTGGAACTCAGCGTCTATGACGGCATCCCGCACCTGCTCTCCCCCGTCGTCACCGACCCGAAAAAGGCCGTCATGGCCCTGAAATGGGTCGTGCGCGAGATGGAGAACCGCTATCAGAAAATGGCGGCCATGAACGTGCGCGGCATCGACGGCTATAACCAGAAAATGCGCGACCTGCTCAAAGCGGGCGAAAAAGTCGAACGCGAGACCCTGACCGAATTCGGCGAAACCCGGATGGAGAAATACGACCCCGAAACCCTGCCCTACATCGTCGTCATCGTTGACGAGATGGCCGACCTGATGATGGTCGCGGGCAAGGAGATCGAGGCATGCATCCAACGCCTTGCGCAGATGGCCCGCGCGTCCGGCATCCACCTGATTATGGCGACCCAGCGCCCGTCGGTCGATGTTATCACCGGCACGATCAAGGCCAACTTCCCGACCCGGATCAGCTTTCAGGTCACATCCAAAATCGACAGCCGCACCAGCCTCGGCGAGCAGGGCGCGGAACAGCTGCTGGGCCAGGGCGACATGCTCTACATGGCCGGCGGCGGACGCATCACCCGCGTCCACGGGCCGTTTGTCTCCGATGAGGAAGTCCAGCGCGTCACCGACGAGCTGCGCCGTTTCGGTGCCGCAAACGATCTGGTCTCCTTCGAGGAGGAAGCGGGTAATTCGTCCGAAATCGACGAAATCCTCGGATTGGGCGGCGGTTCCGACGATGACGCGCTCTATGACGAGGCCGTCGCCATCGTTGCGCGTGACAGACGCGCCACCACCAGCTATATCCAGCGCCGCTTGCAGATCGGCTACAACCGCGCGGCCCGCCTGATCGAATCGATGGAGGAGCAAGGTGTCATCAGCTCCGCCAACAACGCCGGAAAGCGCGAAGTGCTGATTGAGGAGAGATAGCCACTCTCATGCTGAAATTTTGCCCCAGTCGGTTGATAGGATCATCCACATGAAACGCAGATCATTCCTCCTCGGTGCAGCCGCCGCTCTCACGAGCGCCCCGCTGCTCACCGCCCCGGCTCTGGCGCAAAGCTACGATCCGGTGGTTGTCGATGCCCTCAACCGGTATCTCAACTCGATCACCACGATGCAGGGCGATTTCGTCCAGCAATCGGCAGATGGTCGCATTGCCGAAGGGCTGTTCTATTTGCGCCGCCCCGGCCGCCTGCGGTTCGAGTATTTCGATCCCTACCCGACCACGGTGATTGCCGACGGCACATGGGCCGCAATCCAGAACCGCGACCTGAACAAAACCGACCAGCTCCCGCTCAGCCGGACCCCGCTTTACCTGCTGCTGCGCGATGATGTCGATCTCGCCCGCGAGGGTGCGCTGCGTTCAGTTGACCGCTCCACGGGCGTCGTCCGCGCGACGGCGATTGACCCGAACAATCCGAATGAAGGCTCGATCACGATGATCTTCTCCAGCCAGCCGGTCGAGCTGCTGAAATGGGTCATCACTGACGGTCAGGGCCGTTCCAGCGTCATCACCCTGCGCAACGTCCGTCGCGGTCTCTCCATCGACCCGCGCAAGTTCATCATCGAAGACCTCAGCGGCCAAGGCGACACCTTTTTCAACAGCGGCGGCGACCGGTAACACTTACAAAACAGCGTTTCTCCGGCGAAATCCGGAGCGACGCTGCCTTCCGGTGGATTGACCGAGACATTTGAGTCCCTGTCGTGGAAAGCGGCCTTCCGGCAATAGTTAACCAAGCACCTGAAAGGTAAAAACTGCCGGACACCCGTGGTACAAGTCCGACAATAACCATTTCTAATCTGTAACACGGCTTCACGGCAGCTATCGTAACAGTTTGGCCTTTCAAACGATTGCCGTGCAGAGTGTGTATAGCGCATCGACTCCACCACGTGTATCTGTTACGATTGGCAAAAATACACACCGGAGGCCACGCAATGAATACCGCCCTGAATATCCGCAATGTCGGCGCACCGCTCAAAGCCGCCCTCGCCGCCCGCGCCAAAGAACTCGGCATCCCCATGTCCGACCTCGCCCGCAACCTGCTGGCGGAAGAACTCGGCGTCAAACAAGAAACCCCCGCCGAAAAATGGCGCCGCGAGAATGCGGCGGGGTTGGCTGCGCATGACGCGCGCGCGCAATCGACTTACGAGCGGAACCGCGCGATGAGCGTGCACCCGATGCCCGCGTGGAGTGACGAGCTTTGAAGCAATTCGACGTGTTCGAGACGGACCACGGACTTTATTGCGTGGTTCAGCATGACTTTTTAGGCGGTGGACGGGTTACGCTTTGCGCGCCGCTCATCCGAACGGACGATGCCCCCATCAAAGGGATAACGCCCGTTATCGGCATAGCGAATGAGCGTTATCTTCTCGACCTGCTCTCACAAGTCACAATCCAGAAGACGCGCCTGAAAAAGCGTGTCACGTCTCTCGCCCCAAACCGTGACGAGATACTGGACGCCCTGAATCTTATTTACTGGGG
>CALDZQ010000260.1 GCA_937944035.1 uncultured Neomegalonema sp.
ACCTTGCTTCCGGCAAAGGCGATCATCTCAAGTGCAGAAGCCAAATCTGTCGGTGTGTGATAGGTCAACCGGACTTCCTTTTTTCATTAGCACACAAATGATATGAATGAAGCCGCGATGCTGTCAATACGATTTGCATTCGCACGCGCAAGGCAGGCGGTCAGCTCACCGCCCCCCGAACCCCTCATCGAAAAACCGCAGCCAGTTTTCGCCCATAATCCCGGCGGTCTCGCTGTCCGAGAAACCTACAGCCCGCAACCCCGCTTCGATATTGGCGAAGTCGCGGTTGTCGTTGAACCATGACGGCATCGGCGGGAACCCCGCGTCGCTCGCGGACCCCTCACCGTAGTCAATCCGCTTGGTCCAGCGCCCGACGCGCATCCATTCCACCACGCTGTCCGGCTGATCCTGACACAGATCCGAGCCGATCCCCAGCCGCTCCGCACCCATCAATTCAGCCGTCTTCGCGATCATCCCGCAAAAGCTTTCCAACGTGCAATCCGACTTGCCCTTCAGGTGATGCGGATACATCGAAAACCCAAGCATCCCGCCGCTCTCGCCCAGCGCTCGCAGCACATGGTCGGATTTATTCCGCAGCGCGGGTTGCCAGAACGCCGCGTTCGCGTGGGTGATGGCGATGGGCCGCGCCGAATGCTCAATCGCCTCCAGCGTCGAACGTTCGCCCGAATGGCTCATATCAACCACCAGGCCGACGCGGTTCATCTCCGTCACAACCTCGCGGCCCATGCGTGTGAGTCCTGTGTCATCGGCCTCGTAGCACCCCGTGGCCAGCAGGGACTGGTTGTTATAAGTCAACTGCATGAACCGCGCGCCCAGCGTGTGGACGATCTCGACAAGGCCGATGTCGTCCTCAATAGGGGAGGGGTTCTGAAACCCGAAGAAGATCGCCGTCCGGTTCGTCTCCCGCGCCCGGCGCACATCATCACCCGTGCGCGCCATCATAATCAGGTCGTCATACGTCTCGAACCAGCGGTTCCACTGTTCGATATTCAGCACAGTCTCGCGGAAATTTTCGTGATACGCGATGGTTACATGCACCGCGTCAACCGCGCCCGCGCGCATTTGCCGGAAAATCTCGTGTGACCAATTCGCGTATTGCAGGCAGTCTATGCGGTAAGGGCGGGTCATGGCGTTCTCCTTGGTGTCGCCCTATCGCTAACGCGCCCCCATTGTGAGGCAAAGCATAAATTCCGCAAACGGCTGCACATGAACAGTTTTTCCGATACAAGGCTTTACATCGGCGGCGTCCTGACGAAAATTACGCCGTGTAAATGATAAGATCGCTCTCCGATTTGCGATCAAAAAACGGGAGACTAGAATGAGCCTTATTAAGATCAACCGCCGCGAAGCCATACAATACGGGGGCGCAGCCGCGATTGCCCTATCCGCCGGGGGTGCGTTGGCGGCTCCGAAATCGGGTGGAACTTTGCGCGTAGGTAAAGCCCACGGCCAGACCACCGACTCTTACGACCCGGCAACCCACGAAAACGGCTTCATGCTGGCGTTCACGCATACGCTGCACAATTACCTGACCGAAGTCGCGCCGGATGGCTCGTTGGTCGGCGAATTGGCTGAAAGCTGGGAAGCATCGCCGGATGCGAAGGAATGGACCTTTAAAATCCGCAGTGCCGAATTCCACAATGGTGATAAAATAACTCCCGCAGACGTGATTGCCTCGATCAACCATCACCGGGGCGAAGATTCCAAATCAGCGGCAAAAGTGCTGGTCGAGCCGATCCAGGAATTGATGGCGAAAGGCGATGACGCCGTCGTCTTTAAGCTGGATGCAGGCAATGCCGACTTCCCGTTTATTCTCAGCGATTATCACCTGCCCATCGGTCCCGCCAAGGACGGTAAAGTCGATTGGACCAACGGCATCGGCTCCGGTCCTTACAAGCTCGACAGTTTTGAGCCGGGCGTTCGGGCCAAATTCAGCCGCAACGACAATTACTGGAAAACAGGGCGCGGCCATTTTGATGCGGTCGAGCTGCTCGCCATCGTCGATCCGGTTGCCCGCACCAACGCCCTCGTCACGGGCGAAGTGGATGTGATCGACCGCGTTGAACTGAAAACCGTCAACCTGCTCAAGCGTAAGCGCGGCATCAATGTGCTGACCACCGAAGGGACGCAGCACTACACGTTCGTCATGGACACGCGCGCCGAGCCGTTCAACGATGTGAACGTCCGCCTCGCTCTCAAACATGCTGTGGACCGCGATGCGCTGGTCGATAAAGTCCTGCAAGGCTATGGCTCTGCCGGTAACGACCATCCGATCGGTCGTGGCCAGCCGTTCTTCGCCAAAGATCTTGAGCAACGCAGCTTTGATCCTGATAAATCCAAGTTCCACCTGAAGAAGGCGGGCATGGAGGGCCTGCAAATCTCGCTCAAATCCGCTGATGCGGCGTTTGCGGGGGCGGTTGATGCGGCGGTTCTGTTCTCCGAAAGCGCTAAAGAAGCGGGCATCGATCTTAAGGTCGAGCGTGTGCCGAACGATGGCTACTGGTCCAATGTATGGATGAGTGAACCGTTCTGCGCCTGCTACTGGGGCGGTCGCCCGACCTGCGATTGGATGTTCTCCACCGCATATAAGAGCGGCGTGAACTGGAACGACTCGTTCTGGGCCAATGACCGCTTCGACTCGCTGCTGATCGAGGCGCGTTCGGAACTGGACGATGGCAAGCGCGAGGAAATGTACGCCGAAATGCAAGGCCTCGTTCGCGATGACGGCGGAACCATCGTTCCGATGTTCGCACAGTATGTCTTTGCGATTTCCGATAAGGTTAACCACGAAGAAAACATGGCCTCTAACTGGGCAATGGACGGCGAGCGCTTTGCGGAGCGCTGGTGGTTCGCGTAAACACCTCGCCTTTTCGATGATACACTCAGCCCTCCCCGTTCACGCGGGGAGGGTTTTTTTATCACCGGATCCGATGGCAATTACCGCCGCCGCTGCCGCCGTCTGGCAGACGGGCGCAGGACGGCGATGTCAATCCGGTCCGAACTGAAAAAGCCGGGAATAAGGGTCGCGCGCTTGACGCCGCCGCAAATCGAACACTGGTAATCGGCACTGGCTTTATTAAAAACAGATGCGGGCCTGACCGAGATCAGCATCATCCGCGTGGGGCGCGATGCACAACCGCACATCATTTCCAAATTGCGTTCAGGACTGTTACTATGGCGGCTCATATCAGTATCCTCCTATTTTAAGCCGTCAGAAATTGTTTGAGGTCACAGTAAAGCGACGCCCGAAACTTGCGTTTTACGGTCACACAAAGACCTGATGCTTTCACAGGCTGAAGCGCCATAGAAAGCTGTGCTAAGGGTTAATTAAATCAGCGGAAAAATACGCCAGCGACTTGGAAGAAAAGCCCGCAAAAAGGACAAATATGCAGACTTTAAGTGGTTTCCATGCAAACCGGAAAGATAGAGGCGGGTTTGCAGCGGATAAGCGAACAAGCTGTTCGCTGTTATCGGCAAAGTCCCATATTCGTAAGGACTGCCGGATTATGCCACGCAAGAGCGATAAAATAATTCATGTAATTTAACCTCCCTGCTTGTGCTCAACGACATAATAACGCCGTATAATTATAGATAGCCGAGATTTTCTTGACTGACAACTTTTAATACATGAGTTATCGAAAATAATTCATTGTTCTTTATTCGTACTTCAAATAAAAGGCCGAGACCTCATGCCCTTCGACCCACAAGTCAGCGCCTTTATCGATAAGGTCAACGCTTTCGCCGCCCCTGCCGGATCGGACATTCAGACGATCCGCGATGCCTATAACCATAGCCGCGCACAGCTTTCGCCGCAGCGCCCGACGGGCCTGACAATCACGGAGATAACCCTCGCAGGACGCCCCGCCCGCCGCTATCGTCCGGCTGATCCGCATGGTGAGGCGCTATTTTTCCACGGTGGCGGTTACAATCTCGGCAATCTCGACAGCCATGATACCATCTGCGCCGAGCTTGCCGCCCGCGCGGGCTGCACGCTCACCGCTTTCGACTACCGCCTCGCGCCGGAGCATCAATTCCCCGCCGCCCATGACGATGCGCTCGCCGCCGCAAGCGCGTTATCGCAGAGCGGCCCTGTTGTGTTGATCGGTGACTCCGCCGGGGCCAATCTTGCCGCCGCAACCGCCATCGCTTTGCGCGGAACCGCCCGCATCAGCGGTCAGGTGCTGATCTACCCCGAATTGGGCGGCCAAGCCCTCGCGCTGCCGTCCTACACGGAAAAAGCGGATGCCCCGCTTCTCAGCGCAGCGGATGTGAAGCAACTTCGTGCGGATGCGGGATTATCCGATACCGACCCCCGCGCGACACCGTTGCTGGAGGATGATCTGACGGGCGTTGCCCCCTGCATCGCCTTTGCCGCCGCCGAAGACCCGCTGCGCGATGACGCCACCGCCTTTGCTGATAAACTGCGCGCGGCAGGCGTCACCGCTTCCGCCATAATCGAGCCGGGTTTGCCCCACGCCTACCTCGTCGCCCGCCACAGCACAGACCGCGCCCGCGACGCCTTCACCGCCATCGTCAAAGCGCTCGCCGGGTTTGCGGGGGACCGATAGGGATGCTTCAGGCTGATTTCTTATAGAAAAGGCGGCTATCGATGCGCCGTGCGGTCACTGACCATCACCCTGAACGCCTCTGAAATTCTGTCGAGATTGGGTCGCGTATAGGGGAATGCAGCTGCGTGGTCGAAATTGTGCCGCATGGAGGCATTGGCCTCGAATACAAAGACGCTTCCATCCTCGCAGAGCGTGAAATCGATGCCGAAATAGTCGAGATCAACGATCTCGGCAATTCGCTTCAGTACCATGCAAGCAGGCGCTCCAAGTGCCGTTTCGGGATCGGCGATAAAGGCGCGTTCCGCCTGCTGTGTCCATTCGCGGTTTGCCATCACGCTGTACCGGTCGCCCGAATGCACGGACCAGCCGTCATGGTGCAGATTGGCGACCGGATACATCTGGCCGTCGATAAAAAACACCCGTGCCTTGTGGAACAATCCATCCGCGCGCTGCATGTCGTGGAACTGGATCGCGTAATGCTCTGCCCCGTCTCCGGCCTCGAAATACCGCTCCATATCGGCCTCGGATCGCGCCAGAACCGTATCGTCACCTGTCTGCGAGCCGGTTTTGCGCAGGATGATCGGCAGGACAAAGCCCAGCCCGAAAACCTCCCGCACAGCCTCTGCCGGATCGCCGTCACGCCAGCGCAGTCGCTCCGTCTTCGCGATTTGTAAGCCGGGGATCGCGCCGAGCCGCGCCGCATTGCGGTCGCGCGTTGTCTGCAACACCTGTCGCGGATCGTTGATGACCGGCAGATTCGGGTTGCGGTCGAGCAGCAGCGCGAGGTCCAGCAGCGCGCCGCGCTCCCGATCCGGGTCGCTGATCGTGTTGAGCACGATCCCGGTATCGGCTGGCAGGGTCAATCCCAGTGTGTTGCCGCCAAGGATGTTGAGGATCGAACAGCGCCATGCACCCAGATCGATCAGATGATCGGGTGAGAAATGCCCGCCATGCACCGCACTCGCATAGCTGCCATCGGGATAACGGATGATATGAAACGCCGAGTTCTCGTATCCCAGAACCCGCAGTATACCGGGTGTGTCGGGATCGGATGCTGCGCCGCCCAGCAGTGGATGACCACCGACGCCTCGCTCCAGCGCCGCGCGGGCCGGTCCATACTCGCCCCGGTGATAGAGCAGGCTCGACAGGCCGACGAGCGCATCGAAAGCATCGGGATCACGTTCGAGGCTGGCCGCAAACAGCACTTCCGCCCGCGTGAAATCCCCCGATTTTAGCAACCGTCGTCCATACTGCTGCAAAGCGTCCGCCCCGGCCCCGTCCAGCAGACAGGCCTGCGCCGTTTCCTCCAATGCCGCTTCCGGATCGCCGCGCGTTTCGAGCAGATGGGCCGCATAAAGCCGCGCCTCGACCTCGTGTGGAAACAGTCGGCAATAGGAGAGCGAAGCGTCGTCCGACTCCCGGCGCGCAAGTTCGATAGGGTCAAATTTCGGAGAGGAATCGGTCATTCGGCTCGATGATGTATGTGCCATGTGACCCCTGAAGTTTGCAGCCGCTACATTACCGAAAGATGAACGCCACCCCGGTGAGGGCGGCGTCCATCGTCAGACG
>CALDZQ010000261.1 GCA_937944035.1 uncultured Neomegalonema sp.
AATCGTCATGGGCAGCGGCAGCGGCCGTTGTGAAATCGTCGGCAGCATCGGTTTCGACTTCATCAAGCGCGGAGGTGAGTTCGAGAATGTCTTTCTCGCTATCGGCCGCATCAAAGTCAGCGCCATCGGCGGCTGGCGTATGCCCACCGGCCACGTCCAGATCAGGTGACTCGGTATCAGGCATCCCCGGATCGGCCGCATCTGTATCAGCCATGCCGGCATCAGTCATGCCCGTATCAGTCATGCCCGTATCAGTCATGTCTGTATCAGTCATGTCTGTATGTGCCACGTCTGTATCTGCGGGGCCGGGCGCATCGGCGCGGTTGAAGATTTCGACATTGGACATATCGGGATCATCAACGGCATCTGCGACGGTTTCCTGAACCCCGGCAGCAGCCTCTTCACTACGGCTCTCCGCGCGCGCGGCCAGTGCTTGCATTCTTTCGCGCGGGCTGAGTCTGGAATTGGAGTCGAGTTTATTGCGCGCACGGGCGAATATATCACTTTCGCCGGATGCGGGCGCATCGCCCGGTTGATCGCCCTGTGGCGCCTCAGAAGCGCTTTCAGTCGGCTTTATATAGGGCGGCACAGGGACATTGCGTCCGGTTGCGCGGGACCAAAACAGGCTCTCACGCTCCGGAAAAATGGTTTCCTCGCCATCATCGGCATCCGACCCTTCGGCACTGGAATCGCGGACATTGCTGGTAGCGGCTGACATAACCGGCATATGGCCGACTTCGTCGACCGGGACAGCCGCAAGGCGATCCAGCGTTTCCTCATCGGAACCGCCGAGCCTGCCTTCACGCGACTCTTCCTCGTCAATAATCCGGCGGATAGAGGCGAGGATGTCTTCCATGCTCGGCTCTTTTGCGTTTGCTGTGCTCTCGCTCATGGCACCCTTCTATCCAAGCTCGCCGTGAGTACATCACGGTCCATCAACGGTGTGCGACGACCCTGCGTAAAAAGTTGACCCGTCACCCGTATCCGAAGCGAGTCGCCGCAGCATCGATTAAAAGACAGATTTAATCATTTTTGGTTAACAGGCAATTAGAAGCCTCAAGGTCGCCAAGGAAAACGCCAACTTACCGTCGGTTCTTTCAGGACCGCATAAGGACTGACGGGTTCCACCCCGGCCGTACCGCCGCCCGTTTCAGAGTACACGGGAATGCCGAAAAAGTCCGGTCCCAAGCGCCCCATAGCAACAAGCAAAGCGTATGAGGCAACATTAAGCTGTCGAACAGAATTTACCAGAGAAATCCGCGCATTCAAAAGGGATTGCTCGGCATTCAGCACGTCGATTGTGGCGCGCGAGCCGACCAGCAACTCCTCTTTGACGCCATCAAAAGCCAGCTGTGCCGCAGCAACCTGCTCCTCACCGGAAGCGATCGCGCCCTTTGCGGTGACAAGCGCGTACCAGGCCACGTTCACGGACCTTTGAACCTCGCGCACGGCGGCGTGGTAGTCTGCACGGGCTTGCGCGGCGCTGTGCTGGGCCTGCCGGACACGGCTGCTGACCGAGCCGCCCTGATAAACGGGGGCATTGAGATTCAGCTGCACGTTCGCGCCCAACGAATTATCCCTGTTGGACAGACTGTCATTCAAATTGCCGTTCAGGGAGGTGCTCAACTGCACGGTGGGCAGTTTGTCGGCCTGAATGATCTTGATCGCATAAACCGCTGCCCGTTCGGCTGATCGGGCGGCACGGATACTGGGGTGAGTCGCAAGCGCTTCGTTTTCCGCCTCTGCGACGGTTTCGGGGAGTTGCGGGAGGTATTCGGGAGGGTCCAACTCGCCGGGCAAGCGGCCCACAACGGCGCGAAAGGCTTCGGCACTGGCGCGCAAATTCCCGTCCGCCTGGATCACGGTCGAGTTTGCGGCCGCGACACGCGCCTTGGTTTGCGCGACATCGGTGATTGTGACCTCGCCGACCTCAAACCGGATTTCACTGGCCTCCAGCTCCTCCAGCAACAGTTTGAGACTCTCACGCGAAAGGTCGCGGGCCTCTTTATCACGCAAAACATCGAAAAACGCTGTGATCGCGTTTTGCAGTGTGCTCTGCTCGGTCGCGATGAGGCGCGCGTAAGTGGCATCGACACTGGCGCGCGCTTGCGAGATTGAGTTGGCGGCGCGGCCCCCGTCGAAAAGGGGCAAGCGGCCTGTGACACCCAAACTAAGGGGTGCGGCCAGATCATCACGGCCCGGCGAGCGGAATGTTTGGCCAAGCTGCGCAGTTCCGTTGAGCGAGACATCGGGCAAGCGGGCCGCATTGGCGATGGCAATATTCTCGCCCTGCGCCCGCAGATTCGCACGGGCGGCGTCGATTGAAGGATTGTAAAGATACGCATCACGCGCAATCGTTTCCAACGTTTCGGCATAGAGCGGCGTTGCAGTACCGATCAGCAGCGCAACCAGTGAGGTTGAAGCAAACCTGCGCCCAAATCCCCGCATCAAACCCTCCAAAACCCGCGCAACGCGCTTACTCTTCAATCACTCGTATTTAGAGTATTTTTCACGATCAGGGATCGTTTTGAATACTCCATCTCTCTACCCGGCGCGGTTTCGGAGTCTAAAACCCGTCGGTTTTCTCGAAATCGCCCTAGAACGCAAAAGCAGGTTTGGCCTCAAACCCCGGCAAGACTTGGGCAGAAGCGTCGAAAATCCAACGGGTGGCGATTTCATCGCCTGTCTTGACGGACAAACGCGCCTGTCCTGCATCGACAGAACCCCAGATTGCAATCAGACGCCCGCCATCACGTAATTGATTGTAGAGTGTTGCCGGCACTTCGCCAACGCCGCCCTCGATAATGATGACATCGAACGGCCCTTCATCCGGCAAACCCGCCTCTAACGGACCGTTGACCACGGCCACATTATCAACCGCCAGCGATGAAAGCGTCGCTTCCGCCGCCGAGAACATGGCTTCATCTGACTCGATGGCGACAACGCCCTGGCACATTTGCGCGATCACCGCGCTTGAGTAACCGAGCGCGCAACCGATGTCCAAAACCGTCTCATCCGGCTCAATTTCGAGCGTATCGAGCATCTTCGCAAAAACGCGCGGGGCGAGCAGGCTGCGCCCTTTGCCCAACGGAATGTCCTCGTCCACGTAAGCCACAGACTTCTGTGACGGTGGCACGAAGCGCTCGCGGGGAACGGCGAGCATCGCGTTGATGATGGCGTGGCGCGTTACATCCGAGGGGCGAACCTGACAGTCCACCATCGCCTCGCGCACAAGCGTGTAGTCGTCCATGACAAATCCTGATCCAGCAATTTGACCGGACCATAGCCAAAGGTTCTGGCGCATACCAGCAGGGAAAGGCGAAAAGAGTGATGGTGGCGTTTTTTTACGCCTCCGTCCCCTCAAGAATGCGGTGCGATGACAGCAAAGAGGCGCTCGATTTCTTCGGGCGTATTATAGATGTGCGGCGAAACACGCATGGGCAGGGCGTTCGATGTATCCACTTGTGAATGAGGTTCATCCGCAGCCGGGTCCGCCCATTTCACCGTGATTTGGGCATCTGTGAGAGCCGCGCGTATCGCATCCGCACGGGCGCGGGGAATCGCCAGTGTAGCCGCGCCGACCGTCGTTTCGGCGGTGTCGATGCAGCGCAAGTCGAGATCGGCTGCGCGGGAACGGATGTCATCGGTGAGCGCGGTCACATCGGCCTCAACCGTCCCGACACCGCGCGCCAGCACCTGATCCGCCGCGACGCCGAGGCCGAGGCGGGTGGCGGTGTTGAAATCAGACGGCTCGATGGCGGGGACGCTCAGGTTTGAGCGCTCCATGAAAGCGGGGGACATCCAGAACAGCGCGGTCTGGCTGGGTCCGCGCACACCTTTGCGGGTTGTGCCGACCAACGCGTCGCAGTTGATGGCGGAGACATCGACGGATGTGCGGCCCAGCGCTTGGGCGGCGTCGATGATGAACGCGGTATGCGCGGGGCGTTGGAGATGGCCGATGGCCTCGACGGGATAGCGCAAGGTGGTCACGCTTGTAACCATCGGCGCGAAGATGGCGGCGACATCGTCGTCGATCCGGTCTTGCCATGCACTAAGATCGGGGTTGGCGAAATCGAGCGGGGGCAGAACCTCGACCTGCGGGCCGCCATTGCGGGTGATGTGGTCAAGAACCCTCAGATTGCTGAACCATTCATGCGGAGCAACGAGGACGCGCTTTCCCTGCAACGGCATTTGCGCAACGATGGACAGCCACGCGGCGGAGGTGCTGGTGGAAAAGCCTGTGTGATCGGGCAACGCGCCGATGAGAGCGGCGATACCGTCGCGGACAGCGGCGAGTTCGGCGGCGGCTTGGGCTGTTGCGGCGGGTTCGCCGGTTCGGGCCTCAAGATGATGGTGGGCCTGCATCCGCTCGGACACAGCTTTGTCAGGCAGGCCGCGACCGCAGCCGTTGAGATAGATCGGGGAATGGGTCATGCGGCGTCTCCTTTATGGAGACGGTATGCCCTATAAGTGGCGTCCGGTAAATCGCGCCGCATCAACGGTGTCGTGGACCTTCTCGACCAGCTTCTTCATTGATTTATACGGCAGGTAGAAAATGAAGAAGAACGGGAAAATCCACACCAGCATCCAAGGCAGCATCGGCAGCATGAGGAGGCCCATGAACACCATTGTGATCTGCGCATTACGGCGGTTGCGCAGGCTTTCGGCGGAATCGTCTTTCGCGCCAAGCATATATTTGAGCTTTTCATTCGGTTGGCGCGAAACCAAGGCACGGCCAATGCTTTCGTAGACTTCGCCCTCAATGCGGCCCTGAGCCTCCTCAGGTGACAACCCGACACGCGGCGCACCGCAGCCCGCGCAGGCTGGCGCGCTTGAATGATAGGAATTACCGCAATACGCACAGGCCATCGCATTCGCCCTCTGATAGATCATCTGGATGAGATTATCACATGGGGTTTAACGAGCGGTGATTCCAGCTCCGCATTTCAAAACGACATTGCTGCGTCAGGCGGGATATAGAAGAAACAGATTCGTACTCGCGGAAAAATATAGAAAACGTGGGTCGATATATTCATTCGAAAATCTGATGCTAACAAAGTATAAATAGACATGCTACGCGCAGCGGTGCATAGTGATGATGATGAAAATCGTCCGATTTAATCGGCTGTGTTCTCTAAAAATACAATAATTTGACCCGAAATCCATTTTGAATTTCGGCATCTCTGGCTCGAATTATGTCGAGCGAAAGGAATTTTCGTATGGAACTACCTGCCATTCTTCAAGGAGAATCCCGGACACGCCTGTTTCAGGGCATCGGCCTCGGTGCGGTCGCCGCAATGGTTATCGGCTTCAGCTGGGGCGGATGGGTCACGGGCGGCTCTGCCACCAAGCAGGTTTCGGATGCCACGAATAGTGCGGTGATCGCCG
>CALDZQ010000262.1 GCA_937944035.1 uncultured Neomegalonema sp.
GCAATCGCGGCGACCAGCGGCCCCGCGTAACCGAATGCGGCAATCGGGATGGCGATCAGGTTATACCCCGCCGCGAGCGCGAAATTCTGCAAGATCACGCGCCGCGTCCGCCGCGCAATCCGCCACGCCTCGACAACCGCCTTCAACGAGTCGCCCGTGAACACGATGTCCGATGCCGTGCGCCCGATGTCGGAGCCGGATGAAGGAGCCATCGATACCGTGGCCGCCGCAAGCGCCGGGGCGTCGTTGATGCCGTCACCGACCATCAGCACCGTCTCACCCCGCGCGAGATACCCCTCCACGCGGGCGATTTTATCTTCGGGGCGCAGGCCGGGCAGGTATTCGTCGATGCCGACATCTGCCCCTGTTTTCGCGACCGCCCCGGAGTTGTCGCCCGATAGCAGTGAGGTGCGGATGCCCGCAGAGCGCAGTGTTTGGATGACATCGGACGCGCCGTCCCGCAGGGCGTCGGTAAACCGGATGCGTAGGGGCGGTGATCCGGCGATGCGAAACCAGCAGGCCGCACGATCTTCGCCGTCGGGGTCAACCACGCCGCAATGCGCCGCCGATCCCAGTCTTATTTCCACGCCATCAACGGTTCCGGTTAGCCCGAAACCGGGTGTCTCCGTCACATCCTGAGCCGCAATCGCCGTAATCCCCCGCGCTGCGCCGTAGCGCGATAACGCGCGGGCGAGGGGGTGGTTGCTGGCTTGTGCCAGGCCGAGGGCGCGTTGCAATGGCCCGCCGCTGAGATCGCCCGCATCCGTCACGCTCAACTCACCGCGTGTCAGTACGCCGGTTTTGTCGAAGACCGCATGATCGATCAGCGCCAGCCGCTCCAGCGCCGCGCCGTCCTTGAGCATGATCCCGCGCCGGAACAGCGCGCCGGAGGCGACCGCTTGCGCCATCGGTGCGGCGAGGCCCAGCGCGCAGGGGCAGGTGACGATCAGCACTGCGACAGCGGCGAGCAGTCCCTCGCGGAATGATGCCCCGCTCATCATCCATGCCACCAGCGTTGCCAGCGCGATCAGGTGGACCACGGGCGCGTAGATTGCCGCCGCTTTATCGGCCAGCCGGGCGAGTTTGGATTTACGGTCCTCGGCGGCGGCGCACAGGCGGGTGATTTCGGCGAGGCTGGTATCCTCGCCCGTGCCGGTCGCTTTGACGATCAGCGCCGCATCAAGGCTCATAACGCCCGCATCAAGCGTGTCGCCCGCTTGGACGCTTACGGGATGGGCCTCGCCTGTCACCAGCGCGGCGTCAATCGTCCCGCGTCCCGATACCACCACGCCATCGACGGACAGCCGCTCTCCGGCATTGAGGGCGACGTGGTCGCCGGGGTGAATGTCGGCAATCTCGCGATATTCCCGCGTGCCGTCTTCCCCCACAACCCACGCCCCGCGCGGGGTCATGCGGCCCAGCGCGTGAGCCGCCGAACGCGCCTTATCGCGCATTGTCCGGTCGAGCCAGCGCCCGATCAGCAGCAGGAACAACAGCATCACCGCCGCGTCGAAATAGGCGTCCTCGCCGCCGCGCATCACCTCGGACAGGCTGACGACGGTGGCGAGGATGACCGCCAGCGAAATCGGCGCATCCATGTTCAACCGCCCCGCCCGCAAGCCGCGCAAGGCGGAGGCGAAGAACGGACGCCCGGCGTAGATAACGGTGGGGATGGCGATGAGGGCGGAAATCCAATGCAGCAGGTCGCGGGTGGCGTCGCCGGCCCCCGCCCAGACCGAGACGGACAGCAGCATGACATTGGCGCTGGCAAAGCCCGCAACGGCCATGCGAGTGACCAGATCACGCCGCTCGGCCCCTTCCAGCGTGGCGGCCTCATCGGTATCAATCGCGAAGGCGTCGAATCCGGCGTCGTGCAGCGCTTCAACGATGCGCGCGCTTGCGTTATCCGCCCCTTGCCAATGGACCGCGAGCGATTTTCCGGTCAGGTTGGCGCGGGCATCGGTGACGCCGGAAACCGACTTTGCCGCCTTTTCGATCTTGGCGACACAGCCGCCGCAATTCATCGCAGGAATGGCCAGCCGTAGCGTCTGAGTGCCATCCGCTGCGCTCTTTCCGGCAAGGCGCAATTCCTCATGGAGCGAAAAATCCGCCGTTGATGCCATACCCGCCATCGTCATAACGCGGGCCTCGCGTGGCTGAAGGTCAGACTGCGGGTCTGGCCGTCGGCGGTGGTGAGTGTGCCGAGCCATTGGCCACTTTCCAGCGTTGCAGTGCCGGAATAGATGCCCGCCGCTTGCTCGGACAGCGGCACGATAACCGTGCTGCGCCCGTGGGTGGGGCGGGCGATGGTGAGGGACAGGTTGAGGCCGTTCAGGGCCGTGCCGTCGCGGTCGAGCGCTGTCACCGTCACAAGGCCGTCGCGCGCGGTGATGTCGAGCGACCAGCCCCGGATCGGCTGCGCCTGTGCGGTGGCGATGTCGGCGTTGAAATTCTGGCTCGCGACGTAGGAATTGCCGACCACCAGCCCGCCGAACGTCTTGACGGCCAAGGTCAGCATTGTACCGTTCACCGCGATGATGACGGCGAAAAAGCTGATGATAATCAACAGCATCTTGCGGCCGGTAAAGGGCGATTCTTGCGGTATGAAATCACTCATCGCTGTCACTCCGGTTTGAAAAAGGTGGCGTCGTAGGTGACGGTGTCGGTGCCGAAAATGTCGATCACCTCAAAGGTGAAATCACCCGCGTTGCGGACGGATTCCTTGGGCAGGGTCACGAATATCTGCGATTCGTGGGTCTTGTTGGCCGGAACCTGCACCCTGATCGAGCGTCCCGGAGGGGTCGGGGCATTGCTCTGCGTCAGCATCCCGTCCGGAAGGTCGCTCAGCGAGACCTGAAAAACACGGGGTTCAAGGCGCATGTTCGCGATTTTGAGCGCAAAGCTGTTGCGGATCGACCCGTTGGCCAGCCTCACAAACGGCGGATTGCGGGCGTGTTCAAATCCGGCATCAAGGCGGTCGCGCACAACCAACGCGGCAATCATCGCAAGCCCGATCCCGCCCCATATCGCGGCATAGATCGCGGTGCGCGGTTTGAGGATTGCGCTCATCACCGATTGCTGCGGCGCGCCCGCTTTTGATGCCTCGTAATCCGTGAGCGTGGAGTAGGAGATCAGCCCCTTGGCGAGATCAAGCTTGCCCATCACGCTGTCACAGGCGTCAATACACAGCCCGCAGGTGATGCAGCCGATTTGCTGGCCCTCGCGGATGTCGACGCCTGTGGGGCAGACGGCGACGCAGGCATTGCAATCGACGCAATCACCGAGCGGCGTTGCGGCGGCTTTGCGGTGCTTGCCGCGCGGCTCTCCCCGCCAGTCGTTATAGGTGACGGTCAGTGAATTCTGATCCAGCATTGCGCCCTGAATACGGGGCCACGGGCACATGTAGATGCATACCTGCTCGCGCATCAGCCCGCCCAGCACATAGGTCGTGGCGGTCAGCACGGCAATCGAGGCATAGGCGACGAAGGGGGCATCGAAGCGCAGCAACCGGCCCAGCAGGGTGGGGGCGTCGGCAAAGTAGAACACCCACGCGCCGCCCGTGAGCAGGGCGATGATGAGCCAGATGACGTGCTTTCCGGCGCGTTTGCGGAGTTTTGCCGCCGTCCACGGCTGTGCATCAAGGCGGATTTGGGCGTTGCGGTCGCCCTCCATGAACCGCTCGACATGCAAGAACAGGTCGGTCCAGACGGTTTGCGGACAGAAATACCCGCACCATGCGCGCCCGATGACGGAGGTGACGAGGAACAACCCGATCCCGGCCATCACCAGCAATCCGGCAACGAAATAGAACTCCTGCGGCCAAATTTCGATGAAGAAAAAATAGAAGCGGCGGTTGGCGAGATCGATGAGTACCGCCTGATCTGGCTGGCCTTCACCGCGATACCACCTGATCCACGGCGTCAGGTAATAGACCGCGAGGGTCACGGCCATAATCCGCCACTTCATCGTGCGGAAGAACCCTGTGACAGTCTTCGGATAGATTTTCTTCCGGCTGCTGTAGAGTTCCCCGTCCTCACCGGAGATATGATCGGTCATTGTGCTGTTTCGCCCCTCAACGGATGACCAGGACGGAGCATTGCGCATGGCGGACCACCCGCGCGGCCGTGGACCCCAGCAGGTAGTCGGCCAATCCGGGGCGGTGTGAGGCGACGAGGATCAGGTCGGCATTCTCATCTTCAGCCGCCGAGAGAATAGCGCGCGGGGCTTGTCCCGTCAGGATTTTCACATCAGCCCGAACACCAGCAACGGCGACCATGTCGTGCAGCGACTTTTCGGCCTTGCGGATTGTTGTCGGCAAGAATCCATCGGGCATTTCAGAGGTCACATAGGCCGGAATGTCCGGCATCGCGTGAACGACGGTGATTTTACCGCCCTCCGCGCGCAGGGCGTTGGCCTTTTCAAACATCGTATGCGCCGCTTCGGGATGCGACAGGTCAATCGGGATCAAAATGGAATTGTAGAGCACTGGTCTATCCTTCCGAATATAAGTCTAATCTCCACCGCCGAGGCCGTGGACGTAGACGGCCAGCGCTTTGACGGTGTCGTCATCGAGCCGCAGCCCCCACGCGGGCATGACGCCATGCGCGGGCTGTTTGATCTGCGCCGTGATGTGGTCGGCATCGCCGCCGAACAGCCAGATCGCGTCGTTCAGGCGCGGCGCGCCCTGTTCGGGATCGCCCGCGCCCGTTTCACCGTGGCAGGCGCTGCAATTATCCGCATAAACCTCTGCCCCGCGCGCGGCGGCCCCGGCGTCATGCTCAAGCGCGCCCAGCGACATGACGTGGTTTGCGACATCGGTGATCTCGGCTTTTGCGAGGATGTCCCCGAAAGCGGGCATTTCCGAATAGCGGGCGTCGTCGCTGTCCTCGTTGCGCACGCCGTGCCGGATCGTGTGGTAAATCTCGTCAAGCGAGCCGCCCCACAGCCATGCATCGTCGTTCAGGTTCGGATAGCCGGCAAAGCCCTGCGCGCCGGAGCCGTGGCATTGCGAGCAATTCACGCCAAACGCCGCTTTACCCGCACTGTTGGCGAAGGTGAGAAGCTGATCGTCTTTGACGATTTCCTCCAGCGGGGCCGCGTTGATCCTGTCGCGCCACACCGCCTGACCCTTTGCGTGTTCGGCAATATCCGCCGCAACGCCCTGCCGCAACGTGCCGCCAACCGCGCCCGATGTTGCGCCGGGCCATGCCGGATACCAGATCGCGTATCCGATGGCGAAGACGATGCAGGCGTAGAACGTCCACAGCCACCAGCGCGGCAGGGGCGTGTTCAGCTCCTCGATACCGTCCCAGCTGTGCCCCGTCGTCTCGGTCCCGGTTTCGGCGTCGATGCGTTTTTCCTCGTCGGCCATGATCTAAAGCTCCCTGTCGTCTTGGAGGGGGATTTGTGCCGCCTCATTCGCCCCGGTTTTCGAGCCGGGACGCAAGGTCCAAGCGACCGCGATGACGAAGAACAGGACCATTCCGAGCAGTCCCCAACTGTCCGCGAACTGGCGCATGATGCTATAGGTTTCCATGTCGCCTCCTCAGCGCTGGTTGGATGAAAGGCCGGGTTCGTAGTCGGTGAAGTCGACCAGCGTTCCCAGCATTTGCAGATAGGCGACCAGCGCATCCATTTCGGTGATGCGGTCCGGATTGCCGTCGAAATCGCGCGCTTGGGCCTTGTCGCCGTAGCGTTCCTGCAAGGCATCCGCGTCAGACGAGCCGCCGTCGGGATTGGCTTGGCTCATCAGGTCGTTGCGGGCATTGGCGACTTGCTCATCCGTGTAAGGCACACCCACACGGCGGTTGGCGATCAGGTCGTCCGCGATGTATTTGTACTCAAGCGATGTTGTCGCGAGGTGGCTGTAATCCGGCATGATCGATTCCGGCACGACCGAGCGCGGGGCGATCAGGTGATCGACGTGCCAGTCATCCGAATACCGACCCCCGACCCGCGCCAGATCCGGCCCGGTGCGTTTTGATCCCCATTGGAACGGGTGGTCGTACATGCTTTCGGCGGCGAGGCTGAAATGGCCGTAGCGTTCGACCTCGTCGCGCATGGGCCGGATCATCTGGCTGTGACAGTTGTAACAGCCCTCGCGGCGATACACCTCGCGGCCCATCAGTTCGAGCGGGGTGTAAGGGCGCATCCCTTTCACCTTCTCGATGGTGTTTTGCACGTAGAACAGCGGTGCGATCTCGACGATGCCGCCGATGCTGACAACCACGAGGCTGAGAACCAGCAGCAGGGTCGCGTTTTTCTCGACGGCTTTGTGACGGGTCCAGAATGACATATCCGCTGCCCCTTATTCTGCTAGTACAGGTGCGGCAGTCGCGCCGCCTGATGTTTCACGAATATCGCCCCGGATGGTGCGGGCGATGTTGTAGGCCATGACGATTCCGCCCGCGAGATAGAGCAATCCGCCAAACACCCGCGCGACGTAGTAGGGGTGCATCGCGTCCACCGTCTCGGCAAAGCTGTTGACCAGAAAGCCCAGCTCGTTCGTCTCGCGCCACATCAGCCCTTGCATGATGCCGCTGACCCACATCACCGCCGCGTAGACAACGATGCCGATGGTCGCGAGCCAGAAATGGACGTTCACCAGGTGGATCGAGTAGAGCCGCTCTCGCCGCCACAGGACGGGGGTGAGGTAGTAGAGCGCGCCGAAGGTAATCAGCCCGACCCAACCGAGCGCGCCCGAATGGACGTGGCCGATGGTCCAGTCTGTATAGTGGCTGAGCGAATTGACGGCCTTTATGGACATCAGCGGCCCCTCAAAGGTGCTCATGCCGTAAAAGGCCAGCGCGGCGACCATCATCTTGATGACCGGGTCCGTGCGCAGCTTGTCCCACGCGCCGTTCAGGGTCATCAACCCGTTAATCATACCGCCCCAAGAGGGCATCCACAGCATGACCGAAAACACCATCCCCAGCGTCTGCGCCCAGTCGGGCAGCGCCGTGTAGTGCAGGTGGTGCGGCCCCGCCCAGATGTAGAGGAAGATCAGCGACCAGAAATGGATGATCGACAGGCGATAGCTGTAGACGGGGCGGTTGGCTTGCTTGGGGATGAAATAGTACATCATCCCCAGAAACCCGGCGGTCAGGAAGAAGCCGACGGCATTATGCCCGTACCACCACTGCGTCAGCGCATCCTGCACGCCCGCGAACAGGCTGTAGCTGCGCGAACCGAAGAAGGAGACCGGCATGGCCAGCGCATTGACCACATGCAGCATCGCCACCGTGACGATGAAGCCGAGATAGAACCAGTTGGCGACGTAGATATGCGGTTGCTTGCGCCGTATCAGCGTACCGAGGAAGACGGCGAGATAGGCGACCCAGACAATCGTCAGCCAGATGTCGACATACCATTCCGGCTCCGCGTATTCCTTCGATTGCGTCCCGCCCAGCACGTATCCGGTGGCGGCGAGGACGATGAAGAACTGATAGCCCAGAAACACGAACCAGCACAGATTGCCGCCCCACAGCCGGGCCGAGGTGGTGCGCTGGACCACGAAGAAGGATGTCGTAATCAGTGCCGTGCCGCCGAAAGCGAACACCACCGCGCTGGTATGCAGGGGGCGCAGGCGGCCAAAGGTCAGGTACGGCTCGAAATTCAGATCGGGCCATGCAAGCTGTGATGCCACGATGACGCCCGCCAGAAAGCCGACGACGCCCCAGAAGCAGGTCAGAATGACACCAAGCCGGACGATGTTCATCTGATAACCGCTGTCATCATCGGCGAACATGTCCGCGAGGACCGATTTCTCCCGGCAGGCGTTTAAAAAGAACAGCACCGTCAGGATGAAAGCGAGGCTCATGTGGAATGA
>CALDZQ010000263.1 GCA_937944035.1 uncultured Neomegalonema sp.
GGCTTCCGCCACTACGGCCATGACATCACCGATGAGGACCACGTCAGCGAGGCGGGGCTTGGATTTGCGGTAAAGACCGAAAAGACGCCCTCGAAATTCGGCGATTTCTTCGGGCGCGAAGCGGTGTTGCGCAAGAAGCAGACGGGCCTGTCAAAGCGCATGATGCAATTCCAACTCACCGATGCGCAGCCGCTGCTCTATCACAACGAGCCGATCCTGCGCGATGGCAAGATCGTCGGCTTCCTGACCAGTGGCAATTACGGCCACCACCTCGGCGCGGCCATCGGTCTGGGCTATGTGCCCTGCACGGAGGTTGGCGAGAAAGCGGCGGATATGCTGGGTTCGGACTACCAGATCGAAGTGGCCGGAACCCGTATCAACGCGATTGCCAGCCTCAAACCGCTCTATGATCCGAAAAGCGAGCGGGTGAAAGTCTGACCGGACGCACAAAACGCCACCGCCTGTGGGAGCCGGTGGCGTTCGCGTATCTCAGGGCATTGTCACGGACGCCGCGCTGAAACACGTCACCATCATCGTGGTCAGCCGGTGATGGATTTTCAGCAAGGTGTTACTTCCTTGTCAAAGGGTGCTTAGTCCGCAGGCAATAGCACGTTGTCGATTACGTGAATCACGCCGTTCGACTGCTGCACATCCGCAATCGTCACATACGAAACGCGGCCCTGCTCGTCACTGATCGCAATTTGACCGCCGACATTGCGCACCAACAACACGCCACCTGCAACTGTTCTGACAAGGTGAGCGCCACCGTCATCGGCAATCATCTGATTAATCGCATCACTCATCGCATTGGCCGAAACCACGTGATAGGTGAGGATTTGCGACAGTTTCGCCTTGTTCTCAGGCTTCAACAGAGTTTCGACCGTGCCTGCCGGCAGTTTCTCAAATGCCGCGTTTGTCGGCGCGAACACTGTGAACGGGCCGGGGCCGGACAGCGTATCGACAAGCCCGGCCGCTTTGACTGCCGCAACCAGCGTCGTGTGATCCGCAGAGTTCACGGCGTTCTCGACGATATTCTTGGTCGGGAACATCTCCGCGCCGCCAACCATCGGGTTACCACCCGATTTTGCCATCGTGTCACCCATATTCGGCAGCAGCACGGTATCGACCACATGGATGACGCCGTTCGACTGACGCACATCAGCGACTGTTACAGTCGCAACGCGACCGTTTTCGTCTTGCAGCGTGATCATGTCGCCCGCCATGCGCGCCAGCAGGGTTCCGCCGGAGACAGTCGGGACCGCATGAACACCGCCATCATCCGCAATCATCTTGCCAATGGCCGAGCTGAGGGCGTTGGTTCCGACGACGTGATAAGTCAGAACTTGCGTAAGCATGTCTTTGTTTTCAGGCTTCAGCAGGTTCTCGACCGTCCCGGCGGGCAATGCGTCAAAGGCCGCGTTCGTGGGCGCGAATACGGTAAACGGGCCAGGGCCGGACAGAGTCTCAACAAGACCGGCCGCTTTGACAGCCGCAACCAGCGTCGTGTGATCCGCCGAGTTCACGGCATTCTCAACGATGTTTTTCGAAGGATACATCGCCGCACCGCCAACCATCGGATTACCGCCGGTATCCAATGCGGACACGACCGTCGATGCCGGATTGTATGTCTTTGCAGACATGCCGTCATTCATAGCACAACCCGTCATAAACAAGAGTGCGCTGCCTGCTGCGATGGTTTGGCGAGTAAGTGTCATATTGTTGCTCCAAAAGGATTTCCTGTGACGCGGTCTTACACCGCGTTCACAGATGATGACGTTCCAGAGAGCAAAATGTTTCATCACCTGTTAAAGGAACTTAACAAATGTTAATGCTTTGCGATGAGGGGCGTTCGATCCTATGGTTGGTCAACACCGAAGAGAACGCCCATGATCGATCCTGTGAGAGTGAAGCAATTAATCCTCGCGACAGCGGGACGGGACGAGTCCGCGTTTCAGGCGCTGTACGATCTGACATCCCCGAAACTATTCGCAGTGGCCTTGCGTATCTGTCGTGAACCAACGCTGGCGGAAGACGTGTTGCAAGAGACTTTTGTGGCGATCTGGCGCGGTGCGGGTACGTTTGATGCGAAGCGGGGCAGTCCATTGGGATGGCTCACGGTTATTGCGCGCAATCGGGCGCTGGATGCCATGCGTAAGGGCAAGAGGACCGATCAACCGATCGAAGAGAACGAGATCGATACGCTGACCCATATACAAAACATCAATGCCGCGCGCGCAGACTACGCCGATCTGGACGCATTGGCTCATTGTCTGGAGCGGCTGGACGAGAAGCAAAAGAGTGCGGTGTTGCTAGCCTATTACGAGGGCAGAACGCGCGAGGAGTTGTCCGCCCGTTTTGATGCGCCGGTTAACACGATCAAAACATGGCTGCGGCGCGGCTTGACGAAATTGCGTATGTGTCTGGAGGAATAGGCGTTTATGGCGGATGACGATCAGATGCCCGGAGAAAGTGAGCTTGATGCCGCGGAGCGCGCGCTCGGCACACTTTCGCGTGGCAATGATCGCGGGGCCGAAGCGGCGCAGACCCGCATCTGGGACCGGATACTGTCCCCGCTCGCCCTCGCCCTGCCCGATGCCGCCGTGCCGCGCGGGATATTCGACCGCGTGATGCGGCAAATCTCGGACGAGGGCAATGCCGCGCGGGCGGATCGGGCCGAGCGTGGTGAGAAACGCGCGCGGAGGCTGGCCGGATTATCGCTGGCAATGGCGACCGCTCTGGGACTTGCGCTGGTGGTGCAAAAGCCCGGCGTGCCGTTCGGGGATGAGGAAAATTCGCGCTACGTCGCGGTTGTGACGCCGGAAGGAACCGGACAGGCTTTGGTTGTTGCGATTGATCTTGAAACCGGCCAAGCGCTGGTGCGGGCTGTCGGTATCGAAGCGCCAAGCGGACGCAGTCTGCAACTGTGGTCAATCGAGGGGGATGCCGCGCCGCGTTCGCTGGGTCTGATTGATACGAACAAACCCGTGCGCCGGGCGATGGAAGCACAACCGGGCGCATTGATTGCAGTCAGCTCTGAACCGCCCGGCGGATCACCAACCGGCCTGCCGACCGGCCCCGTTCTTTATACCGGACCGCTTGTCGCTCTTGAGTGACAACCCGCTTGCATTCCCCAGGAACAACACGCCATCGTAAGCTAAATTGCGACAAAATGTACGCACACGTATTTTAGAGCATCCTGAACCATATAAGGATCGTTCAGGATGCTCTAACTTCTTGTTTCAGCGCGTTTTCCGAGTCGGGCAATGAACCCATTGCCCTTGAAAACGCTATAACTCTCAGGCGGTTTACCGGACCTTGATCTCGACGCGGCGGTTGAGCGCCTCGATCACGCCATCACCGCCATTTCTAACCGCTTCGATCTCGCCGACCGGCATAATTTCAAAATTGACCGTGCGGTCGGTCTTATTCTGGATGTATTGGCGGACCGCATTGGCACGGCGCATCGCGAGAAGCTGGTTATAACGCGAGTCGCCCGCTGAATCGGTGAAGCCCATCAACGACACGGTCTGACGATCCTCAAGGATCAGCTTTTCGACGGTGTCGATCAGAACATCCTCGCCCTCCGGCGTGATTTGATCGCTGTCAAAGCCGAAAAACACCGAATAATCGCTGCTGCCGCTTTGACGGGCCTCGACCAGAGCCGACATCACGTCGCCCGACACATTGGTCAAAGCAATCTGAGAACCGGGAGAGCGCGCGTAGACGGCGCTGTCCGCGTAGACCGGGCTTTGCGGAATGGCCGCAAAGCGGGGCATTTCCTCGGCGTCGTAGATCGGCCGCATCGAGGATTGGAACTCTGACGTACCCAGATCAACCATCGGTATCGAGCCTTCAACAACGGCATATTGACCGCCGATATTCTCCTGAACAGGCGCGTATTGCCCGTTCATCGGACCCGTCATTGGAACAGTCTCGATCACGCCCTGCATTTGGGATTGAGGATCGAATTGGGATTGCGGTTCGGATTCCGGCAGGAAAAACGGTGCAGGGACCAGATTGATCGGGCCAAGATCCACCGGCTCGAAGGATTCGTCCGTGCGGAAAGACGCGGCCTGCGGCGACGCATAACTCTGTGGAACGAAAGGCTCCGGCATGGCGGGCACGGTTTCGCGCGGCAAATAGGTCTGCTGCGGGGCTTCCATATACGCGCGCGATGCCTCGGCCCGCATCGGCTCGGTCTCGATTGTCCGTGTGCGGGCAAGTGCCTGACGATGCTGAATCGGCTGCTGCTGCTGGTATCCGGCGTAGTCCTGAGCGCTGATGACTTCAACAGCCGTGCCGCCCGCCTGATAGGTTTGCGACGGGGTCTCGCCGTTGACAACGATCTGCTGAGCCTCGGTAACACTGGCGATGCGTGTTCCGACGCCGACATTTTCAAGCTCTGCTATCGCCTGAAACGCGTTGTTCCGGCAGGCTTCAGCGATTGCGGGATCGCCCGCTTGCGCCTCAAGAAGCCAGCAATCATAGGCGGCCTGCGCACGGGCAGCGAGATCGGGAGCGTTGATCCGCATCCCGCTCATCAGCGCGCCCTGGAGGCGGTTGCGGATGTTGCCAAGCTCAGGATCGACATGGCCCGCCACTTGCCCCGGATCGGCCAGCTTGCCTTCAACGGCCATGATTGCGCGCAGGGAATAGAAATCCGAGCGGTCGTAATCGCCGCGATCATAGGCGTTGGTGGCAAGCTCCAGATAGCGCTGACGCAGGGATTGCGCGAAGGCGCGCTCCTCACTGAGGCGAACGAAGGTCGGTTCTGCTTTCATAAAGCCCGCAACCCCGATAGGGGCGGCGCAGCCCGCGAAAGTGGCCATGAGGGCCAGTGATGCGACCATCCGTGTGGATGTTTTAACTTGAAACATCTTTGTCTGATTATCGGACATTTTTGGCTCTCTTCCTGTTGCTGACCCCGGCCAAAGGCCATTTCTGTAAGGATGAGGAGCAAGGGCAGTGCCAGAATCCTTTCGTTTCAGCGAATGGTGGCTTATCGAGAGCGGATGAGCGATGTGAAACTGATGAAAAGCCGCAGATTTGCGCCTCTGTTCTGGGTGCAGGCGCTGGGCGCATTTAACGATCAGGTCTTTAAAACCGGGTTTTTGGTGCTGTTAACATTTCAACTGGCCGATACGCTGGGACTGAACGCCTCGCTGCATAATTCGATTGCCGGGGCGCTGTTCATTATCCCGTTCGCGCTGATCTCTCCCACGGCCGGGCAGCTGGCCGACGGGGTTGATAAAGCGAAAATGATGCGTGTTATCAAGGCACTGGAAATTGTGCTGATGGTCGCGGGCGCGGTGGCGTTTCATCGGCAGGAGCTTTGGCTGCTCTATACACTCCTGTTCCTGATGGGCGCGCAATCAGCGTTGTTCGCGCCGATCAAATACGGGATTCTGCCGCAATACCTGCGCCCGGACGAGTTGGTACGCGGGAACGGGATCATTCAGGCGGCGACGTTTCTGGCGATATTGCTGGGGCAGATCGCCGGGGCAAAGCTGGTGCTGACCGATCAGGGCGTGATGGCGATTTCGGTGACGGTGATCGCGGTGGCCGTGGCCGGATTTGCGGCAAGTTTATTATCGCCCGCCGCCCCACCGTGCGGCAAGCCCCCGCGTGTGGATTTTCTGCTGCCCCGCGCGATGTGGAACGTGGTGCGCGGCGGAATGCGGGAAAAGCGGGCCTTCAGCGCGATACTCGGGATCGCGTGGTTCTGGTTCGTGGGCGCGGTTTTCCTGACCTTGCTGCCGCCTTTCGCACGCGAGGCTCTGGGCGGAAACGAGGATGTGTTCATCCTGCTGCTCGCGACTTTTTCTATCGGTGTCGGGATCGGTGCGATGCTCTGCGCACGGATATTCGGGACCGGCGCGCGGATTTCGATGGCGGCATGGGGCGCGGGGGGAATCGCGGTTTTCTCCGGTTTGCTGTGGCTGGCGACGGCGGCCTATGGGATACCAGAAACGGCCGGAATCGGCGTGGGCCGATTTTTGAGTATGCCTGCGGCATGGGGAATTTTGCTGGGATTTCTGGGGCTGGCCGCATCGGCGGGCCTCTATCTCACGCCGCTGAACGTGGTGCTGCAAGTCAGCGCGCCGGAGAATGCGCGGGGGCGGTTTATCGCCTGCTCGAACGCCGTGGATGCGCTGGCAATGGCAGGCGCGGCGGTTTTGGCCGGACTGCTGGTCTCAAGCGGGATGAGTCAGGTCGGTGTTTATGGATTGGTCGGCGGGAGCGGGATTTTCGCTGCGGTTTGGGCCGGGCAGGCGGAGAGAAAACGCCCCGGATCATAAATCTATGACTCAGGACGCTTCCAAGTTACGCTGTTACAGCGATTTTCGCCCTAATACTTAGCGCTGATTGTATGATCGGGAAACTGCGCCGGCCCATCCGTCGCCGGAAGCCCTTGCGACCCGATGAAGCCCGGATGCACAGTGACAACACCACCTTCTGTCACCCCCGTGTTCGGGCCGTCCTGATTAAGGAATGCCGCATCCTGTTCGGTATTCACTTCCGTTCCCGCATCAAGAACATCAGCGCCCGTCACCTCAAACTGACCGCCCGTAAAGTTACCGTCAGCGTCGAAAATCTGCAACGCAGTGGGATCGCCCGGCGAGGAGATGAACGCATCATTTGACGGAATAACCATCGACGCGAAGTTCAGGAATTGTGATTTTGTCGGATCGACTGTAAGCACAATTGAGCCGGATTCACCGGGATCAAGGGGACCGGCAGCCAGACCGTCCGGCCCAGTGATGATCCCGGAAGCGCCAACCGCGCCGCTATCCTCGAATGCGGCGATGATGTCGTCCGTAGTGCCGTCTTCCGCAAGGCGCTCCAGAAACTCCGCAGCTGCTCCACCACGATCATAAATATCGAATTTGCCATCTTGAATAGCAACGAAAGGTGGCGTCAAAAATGTGCCGCCCTCCTCACCGTCATTTGTGATCGTGACCCGGATATCGCGTGTACCGTCAGCGTTGGCGCCCAAATCCTCGACACCCACGCTGGCGATTGGAACATCGCCGGCATTCCGGGTGAAATCCCCGCTGATCGGATCAATGACCGCGCCCGCTACCGTCGTGCCGCCCAAAATTTGACCGTTTGTTGTGGGAGGACCAGCCGGAGTCGTCGGCTGAGCGCCACCACCCTGACGCTCGGCGCGTGCTTCAGCGCGGGCTTCTGAGCGAGCGGTACGTTCTTGAGCGCGGGCTTCCGTCCGCTCGGCGCGTTCCTGGGCGCGAGTCTCCGCTCGCTCGGTCCGCTCTTGGGCGCCTGCCTCCTGTCGTTCAGCCCGTTGCTGCGCACGGGCTTCCAAGCGCGTGGCGCGTTCTTGAGAGCGCGCGTCCTGCCGGTCGGAGCTGCCTTGGGAGCGCGTCTCCTGCTGTACACTTTTCTGATCGCCCGAAGACTTCACCCTTTTAAAAACAGAGGCAAATGACTCGCCACCGCTACTATTCGATGAGGAAAAACTACTGGGCACACTATAGGATGCACCGGCATTAACTGTATAGTTCATTATACGACCTCCAAAATATGTTTCGAAATGAACCATTGCAGCAATATTATCATTATTATAAGCCACAATAATACAAATCAGATCGCAAATGTGTGAAATTTCTTTAGTGAATAACTTTTGTTTCACGGTTTTATAATTTTTTTCAATGGTGAAAACCTCACCGCCTGCTTGAAAAAACACCACCGGTATACTTGTCAAAAAGCAGGAACTTGAGACGCTTAACCCTCCAGCGCCTCGACCATCGCCTCGGCCCCGAAGGTCTCGTCGATCAGGCGTTCGTCGGCGGACCCGGCGACTTTCTGGCGGTTGATTTCAAGCATGAGCGGGGCAGAGAGCGGGGAGACGCGACTCAGGCGAACGAAATCGACCCGGCCCCGGATACGATCGATCAAGTCTTCGATGCGGTCGAAATCGACCAGCCCGCGCATCGCCTCGCGGCGGGTGATGTCGAGCATCAAATGGCCGGGATCGTAGCGGACCAGCGTGTCGTAGAGCGTGTCGGAACTGACGGTCGCTTGGCGGCCATTCTTTTCCATGCCCGGAAAACGGCGCTCGATCAAGCCCGCGATCACGGCACTGGTGCGGAAAGTGCGCTTCATCAGCGAGCTGTCCGAGAGCCAGCGGTCCAGCCCGTCGCGCAATCCGGCGGGGTCGAGCAAAGCCTCAACATCCCGGATAGGGTCCAGCCCCCAGATCATCAGCGCGTAGTCGTTAGCGACAAATCCCATCGGCGCGAGGCCCGCCTCCTCCATCCGCTTGGTCAGGATCAGGCCGAGAGTCTGGTGGGCATTGCGGCCCGCAAAGCTCCAAAAAACGCTGTGCTCGCGATCGGAGCGCGGGAAACTCTCAACCAGCAGCCGCTCGCGCGACGGCATATGCGAGACGCTCCCCTGAAGACGCAGCCAGTCGGCTGTATGGGCAGGCAAATCGTCCCAGCGCGCGGGATCGCCCATGATGGCGATGACGCGGTCGGCCAGCGCGGTGGAGATCGGCATTCGCGATCCCGCGAAAACCGGGACTTTCGGCTCGCCGCCTGCATTGCGGGATACTTGCAGCGTCATCTCGCGGATGCCTTGGAATTTGACCAACTCGCCGCCGATCATGAAGGTATCGCCCGCGCGCAGAGTGGCGGCGAACGCCTCCTCAACCTCGCCCAGTTTTGCGCCGCCGAAGCCGCGCTTGGTGGCCGTGCGCACGCCCAGCGTTTCGGCCTCGACGATGGTTCCGACATTCATGCGCAGGCGTCTTGCGGAGCGGGGATCGCGCAGTTGCCAGAAGCCGTCCCGCTCCATCAGGCGTTTCCAGCGATCATAGGCCCGCAGCGCGTAGCCGCCCGTGGCGCAGAAATCGAGGCAGCGGTCGAAATCCTCGCGGGTGAGCGCGCGGTATGGACCCGCTGACAAAACCTCGGCATAAAGTGCATCGGCCTCGAACGGCCCCGCGCAGGCCAGCAGCAGGATATGTTGGCACAGGACATCGAGATTGCCATCGGGCAGCGGTTCGCCGTCAGTCTCTCCGGCCAGCACCGCCTCGACAGCCGCACGGCATTCGATCAGGTCGAAGCGGTTAGCGGGGACGAGCAGCGCGCGGCTGGGGGTATCGAAACGGTGGTTGGCCCGGCCGATGCGCTGGACGAGGCGGGCGACGCCTTTGGGTGCGCCGATTTGGATCACCAGATCGACCGCCGCCCAATCGACGCCGAGATCGAGGGACGAGGTGGAGACAACGGCCCGTAATTCTCCGGCGGCCATCGCGGCCTCGACTTTCAGGCGGGTCTCCTTTGCGAGCGACCCGTGGTGCAGGCCGATGGACAGGTCGTCATCGTTGACCGCCCAGAGGGCTTGGAAAAAAAGCTCGGCTTGGGCGCGGGTGTTGATGAAAACGAGGGCGGTCTTCGCGCCCTTAATCGCCTCAAGAACCGATTTGGCCGCGTAGCGCGCGCCCATGCCGGACCAGGGCGGCGGCCCCGCCTGTTCGAGGATGCTGATGTCGGGTTTGGGGCCGCTGTTGGCAAGGACGATGCGGGCCGCACCATCCTGCGGTGCGGGATCGAGCCAGCTTGCCAAGGCGGGGGGATTGTTGACGGTGGCGGACAGGCCGATCCGGCGGTGATCCGGCGCAAGGCGGCGCAGGCGGGCGAGACACAGCGCGAGTTGATCGCCGCGTTTCACTCCGGCCAGCGCGTGCGCCTCGTCCACAACGACCGCGCGCAGGCCAGCGAAAAAGTCCTCGCCGCGTGGATCAGCCAGCAGAAGGGCGAGGCTTTCAGGGGTGGTGAGCAGGATGTGGGGCGGATTTTTGCGCTGGTTGGCGCGGGCGCTTTGCTTGGTGTCTCCTGTCCGGTCTTCAACGCGGATCGGCAGGCCCATCTCGGCAATCGGCGCTTCGAGATTGCGGCGGATGTCAGCCGCAAGTGCCTTGAGTGGCGAGATATAGAGGGTGTGCAAACCCTGATGCGCGCCGTCGGCCAGCTCGATCAGCGAGGGCAGAAACCCGGCCAGCGTCTTGCCCCCGCCCGTGGGCGCAATCAACAGCTGCGCAGTTCCTGCATTCGCGCCCGCCAGCAGGTCAAGCTGATAGGGATGCGGCGACCAGCTACGCGCGGAAAACCAGCCGGAGAACGGCTCTGGGAGGGATTGACGGGCGCTCATAGAGCCGACTTAGCGCGGATACTCTTTTTGGGCAGTCAAGTTTTGCAACTGTTTACAATCATCGCTGCCGCCTTCACCAAACCTTCACCGTCCATAAAGAGAAGCGCCATACCATGCTGCGCAAACTTTCCTTATGCGCGAGTCAGAGATGCACACCGATAAATCTGCCGCTTCCGCCCTCGAAATCCGCAATTTGAAGAAATCCTTCACCAATCCCGCCGTGGACGGCCTGTCCCTGACCATCCGGACGGGCGAGTTTTACGCGCTGCTGGGACCGAACGGGGCGGGCAAAACGACGACCTTGCGGATGGTTTCGGGATTGTTGGAAGCGGATGCCGGAGAAGTCTCGATCTGCGGGATCAACGCGTTTGCCAATCCGATTGACGCAAAGCGGATACTCGCCTGGGTTCCCGACGAGCCGATGATTTACGATAAGCTGACGCCGCTCGAATACCTCGAATTCGTTGCCGGATTGTGGAGTATGGAGCCGGATTTCGCACGCTTCAAGGCCGACACGCTGCTGGAACAATTCGGGCTGGCCGCACATGCCGATGAGCGGTGTGGCGGATTTTCCAAGGGGATGCGGCAGAAAGTGGCGCTTGCAGGGGCGTTGATCCATGAGCCGCGCCTGATAATTCTCGATGAGCCGCTGACCGGCCTGGACGCAGGCTCCGCGCGGCAGGTGAAAAGCGTGCTGCGCGAGCTGGTGGCGGGCGGCGTGACCGTCATTATGACCACGCATATCCTTGAAGTCGCCGAGCGGATGGCCGACCGGATCGGCATCATCACCAGCGGGAAACTGGTCGCGGAAGGAACGCTGAGCGAATTGCGCCAACAGGCAAGCGCTGACGGGCTGACGCTGGAGGACATCTTCCTCGAAATCGTTAGCGGTTCGGCGGCCATTGAGCCGTTTGAATTGACGATCCGAGCCGATGAGGCCGCCGCATGAGCGCGCTGGCCGCCCCTTCTGCGCTGTCGCGATTCACGCGCCATGAGCTGACGCTGACATGGCGGGACTGGTCATGGCTGTTTTCGGGAAGGCGCAACCGCAGCACGCGGCGGGCGCTGGCGGGAATTGCGGT
>CALDZQ010000264.1 GCA_937944035.1 uncultured Neomegalonema sp.
CGGTCATCGGCGATCACGATCAGATCATCCGACGCGGCCGCGACGATCTTCTCGATCAAATGACACCCGCCGCCGCCCTTGATAAGGTTCAACGCCGGATCAATCTCATCGGCCCCGTCCACGGTCAGATCAAGCCGCGCAAAAGAATCAAGCGGGCGGATCGCAATACCACACCTCTCCGCCAGCAAAGCCGTGCGCTCAGATGTCGCCGCACAATCCACGCGCAGCGCACCCTGCGCCATCTTCTGCCCCAGCAATCGCACGAACCATTCGGCGGTTGAACCGGACCCAAGCCCCACGGCCATACCGTCCTTCAGCAGGGTAAGCGCCATGTCGGCAGCGGTTTTCTTACCAAGTTCCGCGCCGCTGAGGGTGTCGTCGATCATAAAAAAAGTCCCGTGCAATGATGCGCGGGACAATGGCCGTAACCGCAGGCGGGGTCAATCCGCCTGCGGGTCGATTTTGAGCCGTTACTTCGACTCGGCGTCGATATAGGCGATGACATCCGAAATCTGCGATTCCTTGCGCAGGCCCGCGAACGCCATTTTGTTACCCGGCATGAACTTTTTCGGGTTGGCCAGATACGCGGTCAGGTTCTCAACCGTCCAATCAATCCCCGCACCTTTCATCGCTTTCGAGTATTTGAACCCGTCAACCGACCCGGCAGTGCGGCCGATAACACCATTCAAATGCGGTCCGACACGGTTCTTTTCCGAACCGACGACATGGCAGGCTTTACAGCGTTTGAAGACTTTCGCCCCCTTTTTCACATCACCCGTTATCGCTGCAACAGCGGTTGTGGCAGCGGCGGTTGCGGCTTTCGCCTCCTCTTTAGGTTCTTCCGCTTTGGCTTCCGTGTCAGCTTTCGCCATCACCGCATCGCCACCACGATCAAACACCAGACGCATGGTCACAGGCGACACGCGCGTAATGCCGGGCAGTTTCGCAACTTCCATCAACTTGCTGACAGCATCATCAATCCCCGCATCGGCGGTCGAGAGCATAATCATCTCATCGGTCGTCACCACGGCACGATCTTCGCCCAGACGGGCCACAAACATGCTTGTCTCAACAGGGACATTGGTCTTGCCCAGCGTTAACGTGCCCTCGACATCCACAGTCGTTGTCTGACCGATTTCGAGTTTTTCCAACTCACCCGCATCAAGGCTCGCCTTGATGGTCGCTTTTGGCGTGTCCTTACCGAACACCATCTTCACCATCCGCTCATTGCGAATGTCGATATAGGTTTCAACGGTCGTCAGATCGATCTCAACCATAACCGCACCATCATCGCCGACTTGGCCGGAGATACCGGAAAAATGGTGAACCTCACCAACGGTGTCTTTTTTGATCGACCCGAACGCGATTTTCGACTCATCGCCGGAGATGGTCCAAGTATCAGCGTTCGCTGCGAGTGGCAGTGCGGTCAGAACCGTCGTCATTGCCAAAGTGCGGATAAGTGATTTCATTCGTTTCTTCCTTTAAACCAGTCAATTCAAGCCTTACCCGATGGTAACACTCTCAGGCGGTACTTTATTCGTAAATTCGACCATATTACGAACGTAGGGCGTTGCTCGCGGTTTTCAGCCCCGCTTCAATCCCGTCGAAAATTTCATCAACCTCATCGCTGTTAACAATCAGTGGCGGACAAATGCCAAAGCCGTCACCGGGCAGCGCCCGACACGACACGCCCTGCTCAAACACATGATTGTAAAGGGTGGCGGCGGCTTTTGTGGCGGGTGGGAATTGCTCACGGGTTTCCTTGTCAGACACCAGCTCAATCGCCCCCAACAGACCAGACCACCGCGCCTCGCCCACCAGATCAAACTCACCAAGGCGGGCCAGCCGCTCATGGAATTGCGGCATCAGCGCGCGGACATGCCCCAAAATATCGCGCTCCTCATAGATTTTCAGCGTCTCCAACGCCACCGCCGCACAAACCGGATGCCCGCCATAAGTCATGCCGATCCCGAAAATCCCGTTCTTCGGACTGTGCGCGGCGATCACCTGGTAGACTTTCTCGCTCATCAACGTCGCGCCGATGGGCAGATAGGCCGAGGAAAGCTGTTTCGCCGATGTCATAATATCCGGCTGCACGCCCACCGTCTCCGATCCCCACATATTACCGGTTCGGGCAAAACCGTTCACGACCTCGTCGCAGATCAACAGCACATCGTATTTGCGGCAGATTTTCTCAACGGCGGGCCAGTACCCTTCGGGGGGCGGCAAGACCCCCCCGGCCGCCATCACAGGCTCACCGATAAACGCCGCCACCGTCTCCGGCCCTTCGGCCAGGATCAGGCTCTCAACCTCCTGCGCAAGCCGCGCGCCGAATTCCGCCTCCGTCTCATGGGCCTCGCCATAGCGATAGAAATGCGGGCAACTGACGCGCAAAAAGCGGTCGCTGATCGGCAGATCAAAATCCTGTTGCTTATAGGGCAGCGCTGTCAGACTGCCCGCCCCGATCGTCACCCCGTGATAACCCCGATCACGCCCGATGATCTTCTTCTTCTCCGGCCGGCCCAGCGCATTGTTATAGTACCAGACGATCTGAATCGCCGCATCAACCGCCTCGGACCCCGAATTGACAAAGAACGCACGGCTGATGCTGTCCGGAGCCATCTCCGTCAGCCGCTCGGCCAGCTCAATAACGGCGGTGTTGGAGCGGTGAGAGAAGACGTGGCTGAACGACAGCTCCCGCATCTGCTTCGTCGCAGCCTGAATCAGCCGCTCCTCGCCAAAGCCCAGCGAGGTACACCACAGGCCGGCAACCCCGTCGATAAACGAGCGCCCGTCCGCATCATACAGCCGGATACCCTCCGCCCGCGTGATAATATGCGGCCCCCGCTCCGCGTGGGCATCAAGATCAGTGTAAGGATGGACAAGGGTTTTCTTGTCAATGGCATCCCAGGAATTGGGGTTTTGAACGTTCATAGCGAGCGACTCCGTGGACAGTGTATCCCTGACAGTGCCGCCTCCACCGCATCCACGCAAGCGCAGACTTAATAGTAAAAATGCCAGTTCGGCGCGGCTTCAGAACCGCATGGCCACTCACATAATTTCAACCATCCGTTTTTCGGGTGGCTCCGCAACAAGAACAGGCGTTTACTGCCCTTGAAGCACTCTCCCGACTCAACGGGCGGCATTCGCCGCGTCAGGCTCCTCCATGCGTCTCGCCATATCATTCGCCGCCCTTTTAATCTCAATCGCTCTTGTACAACTCGGATCGGGCACACTCGGCCCGCTCGATGCGCTGTCGGGCAAAGTCATGGGGTTCAGCACACGCGAAATCGGCCTGCTCGGCTC
>CALDZQ010000265.1 GCA_937944035.1 uncultured Neomegalonema sp.
CCGCCGAGTTGGAGACGCCCGGCGTCGGGGCGCTGCGCCTGCGTCTGGTGGCGACGAAGGGGCGCAGCGGCAACGCCCCGCGCCTGCGTGGTGAGGACGGGAAGTATGCGCCGGGGGTGCTGTTGGACCTCGATTATTGGGCGTTGATTCCGAGGTGAGTTATTGGAAGCTGGCCTGAAAGGACGTAGCCGTAAGGGAGACATGGGCATCGAGTGGCGGGTAAAGTTCGAACGCTTTCGGCTCGCGCGAGAAGTTCCAGAGGCGGAACAAGCACCACTCTTCGCGCTTTTCATCGGCAACCGCCAACTCGTTCCGCGTGATGTGAAAGGGGGTGCGCTCCCAACCGTTCGTCGTTTTGACTTCAATCAGGCGGTTTCGACCGTCCGGCTCGAAACTGGCAATATCATAGCCCGCGCCGTCACCATCTTCTTGCGAAATCCAACGTACCTTGCTGGCAAGATCATCCCGTCCCGCGTCTTTTAATGAAGTACGCTCGTGCATCAGAACACATTCTTCTCCTGCGTAACCAAGGGCGCGGTTGCGCTCATCCCGACCCGCAACATCGAACTTGCGGGCGACATGGAGCATTTGTTCCAGTTCCTGTGGCGGTTCCCGGTTACTGAGGGTAGGTGGGGGACCAACCCAGATCGACGATGCCTCTTGAACTCCGGGCGGAAACTCGTGGTTCGGTAAACGTGATAGCCATGAGGGATTCCGGGCCAACCACCGAACCACGGCGTTGACAAGAGCCGCTTGGAAATTAAACGCGGGCTTGTAGCCAGGAATGAAATCCTCCCCCAAGCCTTTCAGAACCGCGCTGATGTTTTGATGTTTGAACTCGATAGAGCCTTCAGAGCGGGCCGGTAGGAGTGGCAGTAATCTTCGCCGATGCCCAGCTTTGTTATAGGCACGCCCTGAAATATCCTTGGACAGCATCGCGAAGTAGTCCGCGACGATCATATCGTTCTCTTCATCCGTCCACGGCGTGCTCGACATTGTGTGAGCCTATCCATTTTTTCCATGATGTCGATACGCCAGGTCTGGTTGCGTTTGTTGGTGCTGAATTGATGCTTGACGGGCGCTGGTTCGGGTGGGTAAGTTCCTTTTTTGTTCGATATGAAGGAAGGCTTTTTACACTGGACTGGACACTCGCCATAGATCGCCAACGGGAGGCGCTGTTGCGGATGATTGCCGCGCTGCTCGTTATGGCGGGGGGCGGGGCCGTGGCTGTGATGCCTAGATTTCTGCGGGTTGAGGCGTGGCGGGTGCTGCGCCCTGCGGAGGCGGCTTTGCGGCGGCTGGTTGTAGTCGTGCAGTTCGTGCAAGGGATCAAGGCGCGCTATGTGCCGCGTTTGGGGCGTGCGGGCGCGGTGAATGTGCCGCGCGGATCCGGTCAGCGCGCGGCGGTGTTTGCGCTGTTTGATCGGCGGAAATGCTTTGATTTGAAAGGGTTAAAGCGCGTGACGCGGGGCAATCCGCGTCTATGGATGCCGGGGATGGATGCTCCGGTTTTTGTGACGAAAACCGTGCCGATGGCCGATGATATGGTCAACGCGGCGCGGCTGTTCCGACGGTTACAAGCGGTACAAGCGGCGCTGGAGGATTTGCCGAAACAGGCGCGCAGGCTGGCGCGGATGCAGGCGAAGCGGGCTGTTGCGGGGGCGGGGGTGTATATCCGGCCGATGCGGCCGGGTCGCCCGCCGGGGCATCGGGCGCGCAAGCGGCATCCGGTGGATTAGGTGCTGGGCAACTGTCACGGGCTGGCGCTTTATGTGCTGTATAAACCGCCGGATACATCTTAGGATTATTATTTTTAGGATTTTGGGCCGCCCGCAGGTGATGCGGGCGGGGTTTTGGTGTGTCTTGTGTTTGGCAGCCCCGGATTGCGTCCGGCGCGGGGCGGATTACTCCACCGTGACCGATTTCGCGAGGTTGCGGGGCTGGTCAACATCCGTGCCTTTGGCGACCGCCGTGTGATAGGCGATCAGCTGGGTCGGGACGGCGTAGACGATGGGGGCCACGAACGGGTCGCAATCGGGCATCGTCAGTGTGCGCCAGCAATCCGCGCCCGCATGAGCCACGCCCGCCGCGTCGGATACCAGCAAAACCTTGCCGCCGCGCGCCATGACCTCCTGCATGTTCGAGACTGTTTTATCGTAAAGCGCATCCTGCGGGGCCAGTGTGACCACGGGGACGTTCTCGTCGATCAGGGCGATGGGGCCGTGTTTCAGCTCTCCCGAAGCATAGCCCTCAGCATGTATGTAGCTGATTTCTTTGAGCTTTAATGCACCTTCCAAAGCAATCGGGAATTGCGCGCCGCGACCGAGATAGATCACATCGCGGGCTTTGGACAGCTCATGCGACAGCTTTTCAATGCTCGATTCCATCCCCACCGCTTCGGCCAGAAGACGCGGGACTTCAGAGAGCGCGCGGACAAGGCGGGCTTCCTCGGTCGCGTCAATCGTGCCGCGCTGGCGGGCGGTCGAGATGGCGAGGGCGGCGAGAATCATCAGCTGACAGGTGAAGGCTTTGGTCGAGGCGACGCCGACTTCCGGCCCCGCATGGATCGGCAGAACGAGGTCCGCCTCGCGCGCAATCGAGGATTCCGGCACGTTTACGACGGCGACGATCTTCTGACCGTTCGCTTTGGCATAGCGCAGTGCGGCCAGCGTATCCGCCGTCTCGCCCGATTGGGAGACGAAGAGGGCGACGCCGCCTTCCGGAAGGGGCGGATTGCGGTAGCGGAACTCGGAGGCGATGTCGATTTCGACCGGCAGGCGCGCGACCTGCTCGAACCAGTATTTCGCCACATGGCCCGCATACCCTGCTGTTCCGCAGGCAACGATGGTCAGGCGGGGGACATTTGTCAGGTCGAGCACATCGGAGAAATCACGAATCGCATCGCGGGTTTCAGTGGTCATCGACCCCAGCGCATAGCCCGTGACGGAAGGCTGCTCGTGAATTTCCTTGAGCATGAAGTGGCGGTATTCGCCCTTATCGACAAGCACCGCGTTCACATTGACGATACGGACTTCGCGGTTGGCGAGGTTGCCGTCGCGGTCGTAGATCGTGGCGGTATCGCGGGTCAGAACGGCCCAATCGCCCTCGTCCAGATAGCAAATACGGTTGGTCAAATGGGCAAGCGCGAGGGCATCTGAGCCGACGAACATCTCGCCATCACCATAACCGAGCGCGAGCGGGGAGCCTTTGCGGGCGGCGATCATCAGGTTGTCTTCGCCGTCGAACAGGATTGCGAGCGCAAACGCGCCGTCGAGTTTGGCCAGCGTTGCAGCGGCCGCATCCTGCGGGGAAAGGCCGGTTTCAAGGTAGTAATCGCAAAGCTGGGCGATGGTTTCGGTGTCTGTCTGGGTCAGGAAAGTGCGGCCATGCCCGGACAGCATCTCGCGCAGTTCCTGAAAATTCTCGATGATTCCGTTATGGACCACGGCGACGCGGCCCGCAGCGTGGGGGTGGGCGTTGATCTCGGTCGGTGCGCCGTGGGTGGCCCAGCGGGTGTGGCCGATGCCGATGGACCCGCCGATGGGGTTGTTTTGCAGCAATTCCGCCAATGCGGACAGCTTGCCC
>CALDZQ010000266.1 GCA_937944035.1 uncultured Neomegalonema sp.
CTCACCCCGCTGCGCCCGTAAACCAGCACCCAAGGCAGCGCAAACGCCATATGCAACGGACGGCTGACGAGGTTGGGCACAAGGCCGGAGAAAATCAGCCCGATATGGAACGCTATCAGGATAAGACCGAACAGCGCCCAGGGGCGATTCACTGCGCGCTCTTGATTGCCGCAACCATTGCTGTTGCCTCATTGCGAAGGGTTTCGACACCGTGCGCAAGGTTGGTCAGTTTGATGGTCGATGATTTCAGGCTTGGGAAATCATCATCATCGTCGCGCTTTTCATGCCAGCCGTTTACGCTGAAAGGACATGCAATCTGCTCATCATTGTTATCGTAAGACTCTACTATGAGCCACGCTTCTCCGTCATTTAAGGAGATTTCTAGGTAGAAGGTAATACGCGGCGAATTTTGAACATTTGTTTGAATGTGCCTGTATATTTCCTCATGATCCCAGATGTAGTTCGGGTTAACATCTATATCGAAAATATCTTCACCAAATTCTGTGACACCAGCTTTAAGCCAAATCTTATCCCAAAAATCATGGGCAAAGACCACAAATTCACCACGGGCAACAGCCGCCATCGTCAGGGCGTGTGCATAGTCGCGGCTTTCTTTCCAATCATCGGCAATCATTTTTTTGCCGTTTAGTTTTTCGACGAGTTCTGTAACGCCATCCAGTAGCTTTGTATCAGCTACCATCGCTGCAACGCTTTCGGGCAATTCTAAAACCATCAGTGTTTCCTCTGTTGCAAGCCGCCGATTCTTTCCCACAGCATCCGGCGGAATTGGCGGAAATTATCATCGTCCTTCGCGCCCGGTTTTCTCAAACAGCGCTCCATCGTCATCATACAGGCCGCCCAAGTCCGAATAGTCCAGCTTGCGCGTTGTGGTCCACGAAGCAGAACGTTTTCTTCGGGATCGAGCAGCAACAGGACATAACGCGTCCCTTTTGGCGGGACTGTTTTCTGCGATTGTTGGCGATACTTACTCAGCTGGCCTTTCGTAACGCGATGAGCGAATTTTGCTTCGACCACCACCGCCCGCGTGTTCGCTGCCCATCTGATAAGAAGATCAATGCGGCCCTCTTCCGCGACGACTTCTGCGTCCGATAACTCGCCTGATTCCACCGCAATCCCAAGCCCCGCCAGCAATGCTTGAATACGCATCTCTTTATCCCTCTGCATCACAAGATGGGCGAGGCCGCGCGTAGCCTGAGTTTCGGTTAACCGCCATCCCCAATCCGGTTGCAGTGCCACAAACATATGGCCCGGATGTAGTGAGAAAGTGTTGTTGATGGTGGCTGTGCGGAACGGCGGGATTGGCTGTCTCGCCAGCACCGGAATCGTCGTCCGGATCACGCCTCTCGTCCGCAACCGAACCCGCTGGATTGGTGCGGGGTCGAAGGGTGGTATCGGCAACTGAGTGAGAGCCGGAATGGCGGCCCCCACGGCCAAATCGCGTATAGTCTGTCGTGCGGTCACTGTCGCGCTAGTTACGATCAACCCCCATTCTCAGCGGTCAGCATTTCGGTCTCTTTATAATACCGTATCGCGCCGGGGTGGAGGGGGCCGGTGATGTTCTTGAGCAGGCTTTTGTCCACGCCATTCCACCATTTTGCCTCCTCGCCCATCTTCGCTCTTTGCTCCCAGAATGTCTTGGTCAGCGCGTAGGCGGTGTCTTCGCTCATGGCCATAGTCGTGTAGGCGACGACGGGCAGGGATGTGGTGGTGATCGGTTTTTCCTGCCCGGCATAGGTTCCGGCGGGGATCACCAGACGGGTGCGCTTGGTCAGCTTGACCTGGCCCTCATCCAGAGACAGCACCCGCACGGGCATTGAGGCGGCGGCCTCGATCACGTTCGGGGCGGGGAATGATCCGGCTGTCACAAAGCCGTCAATCTGGCCGTTTTTCAGCGCCGGAACCGCGTTTGACAGCTCGACATCGGCAAGGTCAACCTTGCCCTCCATCCCGAACAATTCCAGATATTTCGCGCCTTCCTTGGCCCCGAACGAGCCTTTGCCGAGCAGGATCGTCTTGCCCTTCATCCCGTTGAAATCTTTGATGCCGCTATTCGCGCGCACCACGAAATGCATCGTCAGGGACGGTATCGGGAAAAGCGCACGGATTTCGGCGAATTTCGGATCTTCCTTGCCCTCGAACATCGCCTTGCCGCCTTTGGCCAGCTTGACCAGCACGGGGGGCGTGGTGAAGACGTAATCGCCGCCACGGGCGCGCGTCTCCATGACGTTTTGCACCGAGCCTTGGCTCTCTTCGACGGTGACGATGATCTCCCCGTCGCTGCCCGCCTTCATCGCTTCGGCGATTTGCACGGCCATTTGGTAATAAGACGAAGTCGTTTTGGCGGATTTGTATGTAACGCGCGTCTCGGCCATTGCCGACGTGGAAAAGGCGAGGGCCGCGATAGCGGTGAGGGCTTTAGTGATGAGGCGCATTCTCTTCTCCCTTTCAAGTATTTCCAATGATCTCCGGATCAATAAAAATACTTTGTATTCCCATTATGATACAACTTTCGAATCGTGAAGTTTTTATCCACTTGTTCGAAATCGCTCTATTTTGTTTTTTGGGAGTGTGCCACCAAGAAGCGCTACTGAAAAGAGTATATTTACTTATACTGTTCTTAATTGGCGCAATTCACTTTTGAATGCGTTATATTTTTGCTCTGAAATCATGTCAGGGTTGAAAAAAATGTCGCTTTTCAACGGAATTATCTTAATCGTCAAACCGTTTCGCCACCAGAACCGCGTTCAGTCCGCCAAAAGCAAAGGAATTGGAGAGGGCGTAGGGGACAGATACTTCACGCGCAGTATTCGGGACCACGTCGAGATCGCATTCGGGGTCGGGTTCTTCAAAATTGGCTGTCGGGGCGACCACACCGTCATGCAGCGCCATCAGCGTCGCCACCATCTCCAGCGCGCCCGCCGCGCCGATGCAGTGGCCGTGCATCGACTTGGTCGAGGACACCATCAGCGCATCCGCATGAGCGCCGAAAACCTGCCGTATCGCGGCGCATTCGGTTTTGTCATTCGCCGCCGTCGCCGTGCCGTGGGCGTTGATATAGGCGATTTCGGAGCCGCCCAGCCGCGCATCGGCAAGGGCGGCTTTCATCGCCCGCGCCGCGCCATCCTGTGAAGGCTGCACGATGTCATTGGCGTCCGCCGTCATGCCGAAGCCGATGATCTCGCCGATTATATGCGCGCCGCGCGCTTTTGCGTGCTCGAATTCCTCCAGCACGAGGATCGCGGCTCCCTCGCCCTGAACCATGCCCGTGCGGGTTTTCGAGAACGGGCGGCAGGTGTCTTTCGACATCACGCGCAGCCCCTCCCACGCTTTGAGAACGCCGAAGGTCAGGCCCGATTCCGCCCCGCCCGTAACAGCCGCATCCGCCCCGCCGGAGCGGATCAGGTGAAACGCCTGCCCGATAGCGTGGTTCGAGGAGGCGCAGGCTGTCGAGACCGACCATGCCGGGCCTTTCAAACCATGTTCCATGCTGATCCAGCTTGCCGGAGCGTTGGACATCAGCTTTGGCACGGTGAACGGATGCACCCGCTGCTTGCCCTCGCGGTAGATCAGTTTGTAATTGTCGTCTTGCGTATGCTGACCGCCCATCGATGTGCCGATGATCGTCGCCGTGCGCTCGGCCAGCGCGTCCGTGATCTCGATCCCTGAGCGCGCAACCGCCTCCGCCGCAGCGGTCAACGCCATTTGCGTTACACGGTCGCGCAGGGTCAGCTCATTGCGGTTGAAATGGTCGGTGGCGATATAGCCTTTGGCCTCGGCGGCGATGGGAATGGTCAGCCCTTCGGTTTCGATCAGCTCGATCGGTCCGATGCCGCAGCGTCCCTCGCGCAGTCCCGCCACATGCGCCGCATGGCCCACGCCAAGCGCCGAAACGACGCCGCTGCCCGTGACCACAACGCGCCGCATCCCGTGACTCAAGCCTTTTCCGTGACCAGCCGGATCACCCCGTCTTCGACCGCTTTCACGCTGGAAATGTCGAATTCACCGGATGACGGATCATTGGCGTTATAAGGGACCGTGACGCCGAATTGCTCTTCGATAGCGAAGACAATTTCGACAAGGCCAAGCGAGTCCAGCCCCAGCGCATCAAGCGCGGAGTCTTGTGTTACCTGATCGACATCAATCATCGCCTGTTCGGCAATAATAGCGCGCACCTGCGGACGAATATCGTCGCTCATGCTGTTCTTCCCCGGTCCTGAAGCCGCCACGCAGGGCAGGCAATAGGTCAATTAGCCTGCGGAGTCCATTGATGAAAGCCGTTTTTTCAATGCGTTGACCGTCTCGGTCAGGCGCGGCAGGCGGCGCAGAGCCATAACAGAGCGGATCGCCTCGTCTCGCGGCACGGCGGGCACGCCCATCATGATCGAGCGTGAAGGGATGTTCCCCGCCACAGCTGACGCAGCGGCGACAAGGACATCCGAGCCGATTTTGACGTGGTCTGCCACCCCGACCTTGCCGCCCAGCACGACCCGGTCGCCGATTTCGGTGCTGCCCGCGATGCCGACCTGGGCGCACAGCATACAGGTGGAGCCGACTGTGACATTGTGACCGATCTGCACTTGGTTATCGATCTTTGTTCCATTGCCGATGGTGGTGTCGCGTAACGTGCCGCGATCCAGCGTTGTGCCCGCGCCGATCTCGACATCATCGCCCAGCGTGACCGCGCCCAGCGAGTAGATCCGCTCCAGCCCCAGATTTTGCACCTTCGAGGCACTGCCGCCGCTGGCCTTGGCCGCTTCGACCGCGCCCATATCGGGGGTCACGAACGAGAAGCCATCCGCGCCGATTACCGCATTCTGATGGATGATAACCCGCGCGCCGATGGTAACGCGGCTGCCGATGCGCGCGCCGGCGTGGATCAGCGCATCCGGCCCGATTCTGGCGTCTTGCCCGATGCTGGTATGGCTGTGGATTATCGCATTCGCACCGATCGCGGCTCCGGCGGCGATGTGGACGAAGGGGCCGACGCGCGCGTTCTCACCGAGTTCAGCGCCGGCCTCGATCACCGCACTGGAGTGGATACCCGCCGCCAGCGCATCGCCGTGCGCGAACACCCGTGTCGCGTGGGCCATCGCATAGCGGGGACGGGGCGCAATGATTGCCGCTTCCAGCCCGTGCGCGGCCCAATCCGTGCCATCCGCCACCAGCGCGGCGCGGGCCTTGCCGGGGTCGATCTTTGCCAGAAATTCGGGCGAGCTGGCCATGACCAGCGTATCGGTTGCGGCATGATCGGGGTGGACGAGCGCGGATACTTCAATCCCGCCATCCCCCTCAAACCGGGCGCCCAAGGCGTCGGCCAGTGCCGCGATGGTGTGTTGGCCGGACATCATTTCTCCACCTGACGGGACAAGCCCGCCGATCTGTTTGCCCCGCCCCGTGCGCATCGCGGGGAGGGGAATTAAGCGCCAGACCATCCTGAACGACATAAGGATCATTCCGGATAGTCTAACTTCTCGTTTTGGCGCGTTTTCCGGGTCGGGCAATGAACCCGTTGCCCTTGATAACGCTCTAAGACGCCGCGTTCAGCGCCCGTGCCAGAATTTCATCACGGCCGTATACATCGTCCCTGAAATTCAGGACACCCGCATCATCGACCCAGGCTGTCATGTAGAACAGCGAGATCGGGATCGGCCGTTCCAGCGGGACGTTTTTCTGCTTTTCCGTCGCCAGTATATCCTCGATCAGCGTGCCCGGATCATCGGTTTGATCCGACAGCAGCAGCCACGCCAGTGCAAAGGGGCGCTCGACCCGTACACAGCCGTGGCTGAACGTGCGGCTGTCACGGTGGAACAGATGCTTGGACGGGGTGTCGTGCAAATAGATGTTGTAGCCGTTCGGGAACATGAACTTCACATTGCCCAGCGCGTTGCCGGGTCCGGGCTTTTGGATGACCGTATACGTGCCCGCCTCATCTTTACTGGTATTCGCCCAGTCGATTTTATCGGGGTTAACGGATTTCCCGCCCCGCCGCAGGATCATGTTGTTTTTGGCCAGCCATCCCGAATCCTTTTGAAGCTCCGCCAAAATCTCGCGGCGGATGATGCTCTTCGGGACCGTCCATGTCGGGTTGAGGACGAGGTAGCTCATGGTGTGGTCGAATTCGGGGGTTTGCAGGCGGCGTTCTTTTTGGCCCACCACCACCCGTGCGTCATGGACGGGGGTGTTGTGGTCGTCGAACACGGTCATGCGGAAATTGGCCTGATTGACCTCGATCCTTCGTCCGTTCAGACGCCCCTGCCGCCAGCGCAGGCGCTCAAGATTGAGCATTGCCTGTGCGAGACGCATTTCGATGGGGGCATTCAGCGCGCGCAAGGTTGCGGGGCCGACAACGCCGTCACCGGTCAGGCCGTGCCGCGCTTGAAAGGCCGCCACCGCGCCCATCAGGCGCTCGTCATACGCGGCGATCTCGGTCAACTCACCGCCCGAAGCCGACAGCACCATCTCCGGCTCGTGCGGCAGATCACCCATCGCGATCAGGCGTTTGCGCAGGGCGGCGACCGCTTGCGAGGATGATCCCGGCGCAAGACCTTGTGCGGGCAGCGACGCGCCCCAGCCGCCGCGTGTGGCCTGATCCATCAGACGCTTCACCTCGCGGCGCAGCGCGCGATAGCGCGGCTCGTTCGGGACCAGCCCGTCCAGCATGGAGTCAACATCGGTCGAGCGGGCCGCGCGCTTGAGCAATTCGTTCAAATTCGCGCGTTCCGGGTCCACATGCACCCGCGCATCGAGCGATACCGGATCAACCGCGCCGGATGTCATGTCGCGGGCATAGCGCAAGAAAGCAAGTGACAGGGCGCGTTCCAACGCCTCGGCTTGTGCGGGGTCGGGGGCGCTTTCAAATCGCGCCATCGTTTGTGCCAGATCCGCCACGGCATAGCGCGACGGGGCCAGCCCGTGCGTGCCCGCCTGCTCCAGCCGGGTCATAAGGGCGCGGGCGCGATCAAGCTCGCCGCGCTGACGGATCCAAAGCGGCCGCACCTCAGGGCTTTTGAGATACTGGTCGAAGGCGAGCGCGAATGGATCAGCGTAGGACTTCGCGGGTTCTTGAGTGCCAACAACCGATTCCTGCTGCGCTGATGCCGTGGTGACGGCAAGAAGCGGCACAGTAAACGCGGACAACACCCATAAAATTTTCAGCAAAGACCTACTCCGTCGTCTGTACGATAAACCTAACCGCAAGCCATACATGGCACAGTCTTCCTCATGTTCAAAGGCGCTGTTTGCGTCAAAACGGCGGGAGAGCGATCCGCCGCACCGGAATACCGACTGGGGGATCGACACAATGTCAGCCAACACAGCTTTACAAAGCCGTTTAACGCGCCGGACTTTTCTTGCAGGAATCACGGCCGGCGTGGTCCTGTGCCCGTTCAGCAGTGTTTCGGCCAATGTTGGAGACATTCGTCGTATCAACCTTTATAATCCGCGAACTGATGAGCGTCTTGACGCTATTTACTACGTACATGGTGAATATGTCCGTGATGCGATGCAAGAAGTTAACAAACTTTTACGTGATAGCCGTACTGACGAAATGGCGATGATTGATCCGCGTCTGGTCGATATAGTTTCGGCGACCCAGTATTTGCTGGGCCATGACCGTCCGTTCTCGGTGATTTCGGGATACCGCTCCAAACGAACCAATGACATGTTACGCAGCCGGTCGCGCGGGGTTGCCAAAAACTCTTACCACACACGCGGTATGGCGATGGACCTGCGCATGACCGGTGTAAGCGTCGATCAGGTGCAGCACATCGGCAAACGCCTCAACAGCGGTGGTGTCGGCATCTACTCACGCTCGAACTTCGTCCATCTGGACAGCGGGCCGGTGCGGACCTGGGGGGCGTGAGTTTCGAGATATTAAATAGAGAAAAAAGGGGCGGGGATGGAAATTCCCCGCCCCTTTTTTTAGGCGCTTTCCCTTTTCCGCGATCCGCCCTAGATAGCCTCCCATGACAAAATTGATTTTAGCCGCCGCCTTGATCGTGATGGCCGCTGTCGTCGTGGTTCTTGCGCGCGGCATGGGTACATTGGGTAAGACCGGCGAGGAAAACGCGCGGTATTCCAACCGGATGATGCAATGGCGCATCGGCCTGCAATTTGTTGCGGTGCTGCTTCTGGTGCTGCTGATTCTCATCACGAGGGGCTGACAATGGTTGTTCTGAGCAAGATCTACACAAAGACCGGCGATGCGGGCGAGACGGCGCTGGGCGATGGCCGGCGGGTTGCAAAGTTCTCGATCCGCGTAGACGCTTATGGCGGCGCGGATGAAACCAACGCCACCGTCGGTCTCGCGCGCCAACACGCTGATGGCGAGATGGATGCCGCTTTGTCGCGCATCCAGAACGACCTGTTCGATCTCGGCGCTGATCTGTGCCGTCCGGATATGGAGAAAGACGCGGAATCCGAATACCCGCCGCTGCGCATGACCGCCGCCCAGACCGAGCGTCTTGAGGCCGAGATTGATGCGATGAACGAAAAGCTTGAACCCTTGCGCTCTTTCGTCCTGCCCGGCGGCTCAGCGCTGTCCGCCGCACTGCACCTTTGCCGCACCGTCTCGCGCCGTGCCGAGCGGGGCATCGTTGAACTGGCCACACAGGAAAGCGTCAACGGGGACGCCGTCCGCTACATCAATCGCTTGTCCGACTGGTTCTTCGTGGCGTCCCGCATTGCCAATGACGACGGTAAGTCTGACGTGCTGTGGGTTCCGGGCGCGAACCGCTAGAGCGCTATCAAGGGCAATGGGTTCATTGCCCGACTCGGAAAGCGCGCCAAAACAAGAAGTTAGAGCACCCGGAACGATCCTTATATCGTTCAAGGCACTCTAACTTTCAGCCACCAGGCGGAACACGTAGACGCCGCTGTCATTATAAACGGGCGACAGCCATTCAGGCGGCCCGTTCTGCGCGAGGTTTTTCAAAAATCCGTCCGGAGTCGCCGCTGACAGGGATGCCGGATGCAGGCACAGCGCGAGATAATCCGCCGAGCGGCCGGTCATCACCGCACGGAC
>CALDZQ010000267.1 GCA_937944035.1 uncultured Neomegalonema sp.
TGATTTCGAGGTCACGAAAGGCTCGAAAATATGTGCGGAAAGATCATCAGGGATGCCCCGTCCGTTATCGATAACCGACACCTCCAAAGGCAAGCTCTGCCGCCCGCCCCCTTGCGCCCCCGCCAGCCGCACACCGGGCCGGTAGGCGGTGCGCAGCGTGATTTGTCCCGAATTCTCAATCGCCTCACAAGCGTTTTTCACCAGATTCTGAAAAGCCCGCGCCAGCTGATCCCGATCACCGGCGGTGGGAGGCAGCGACGGGTCATACTCCTCCACAAACCGCACTCCCCGCGCAAACCCCGCTTTTGCGGCACGGCGCGTCATATCCAGCGCATCATGCAGGTTAACGGGCAGGCGCGCGGGTGGCCTTGCATCGGTGAAATGCTCCATCCGGTCCACCAGCCGATGAATCCGCCCCGCCTCCTCCTCGATCAGCGCGGCAAGCTCGTTCTCCTGATCCGACCCTGAATCCTGCAACAGCTGCGCAGCGCCGGAGATTGAGGCCAGCGGGTTCTTGATCTCATGCGCCATCGCCGCCGCCATGCCACTGACCGAGCGCGCAGCCCCCCGATGTGCGAGGTTCCGGTCCATCTTCTCCGCAATCGAACGCGGCTGGATCAACACCATCAACGCGCTGCTAGACGGCGCATCGTTCAACGGCGAGACCTGCACATCAACTGTCAGCGTCGCAGATTCCCGCAAGGTGATTTCAACCCCATGCTCGGCAAACGACACCGCCTGCCCTTCAGCCTGCTCCAGCAAGGCCGCCAAACGCGAGGCTTCGGGCGCGAATTCCCGAAAACTGCGCCCCCTCAAACTCCGCATACTCATCGAGAAAAACTGCTCGGCGGCCGCATTGACCGCCACAATCGACTGCGCCCCATCCAGCATCAGCGCCGGATAGGGAAGCGAGTTCCACAGAACCTCAAAATCCGGTCCACCAGCGACGGTCACGCCGCCACCTGATCGTCGCTGACCACCATATCCGGCCAGTCATAGGCGCTCAATTCGCGCAAGACATAGGCGGTATCATCGCTGCGGATCACCCGCGCGCGCAATGCCGCCCCGTCTGGCCTGTTCGCCAGCCACCAGCCGATATGCTTGCGCGCCGCCCGCGACCCGATTGAGGGACCATAGCACTCCAGCACCCCTTCGTAATGCTCAACCACCACATCCCGCAAAGCCCCGCCAGTGGGCGCTTCAGGCACGGCTACACCGGACAGCGCCGCCGCGATCTGCCCCACCACCCAAGGCGCGCCTTGCGTCGCCCGCCCGATCATCACCCCCGTCGCACCCGACTGCGCCAGCGCTTCCCGCGCAGCAGCCACATCAACGATGTCACCATTCACCAGCACCGGAATATCCACCGCCTCAACCACCGCCCGCACAGCCGCCCAATCGGCCTTGCCCCGATACAGCTGCGCCCGCGTGCGACCGTGGATGACCAGCATCTGAATCCCCGCCACCGCAGCACTCTTGGCAATCTCAACCGCCGTCAGCGTCTCATCATCCCAGCCCAACCGCATTTTCAGCGTCACCGGAACCGACACCGCCTCCACCGTCGCCTCGATCAACGACAGCGCCTTGCACGGATCACGCATCAGCGCCGAGCCTGAGTATCCGGTCGTCACTTTCTTCGCCGGACAGCCCATATTGATGTCGATAACCCGCGCCCCGTTGCCCTCAACCCGCCTTGCCGCTTCGGCCATCCAATGCGCCTCGCACCCCGCAAGCTGCACGCCCGCAAGCGCGGTATCCTGCGCCACATCAAGCCGGATTGCGGATAGAGAGCGGTCGCACAGCATCTCGCGGCTCGCGACCATCTCAGAGACGACATAAGGCGCACCGAACCGCGCGGCGATCTTGCGGAAAGGCCGATCCGTAATCCCCGCCATCGGGGCCAGTGCCACGGGCGCGGACACAGTCTCGGAGCCAATTTTGATCGCTGATAGAGCCAATGCGTTTCCATTCATGGGTTATCCGCCTGTGTCCTTAGCTTTTTGCGGATATTGGCACAAGATTGTTGCACATCGCGGGCCGCTGCATACTGTCCGCGCATGAGCAACAGCAAGATACGCATCGCCGCCCTGATCGTCGCCGCCGGACGCGGCCACCGCGCGGGTGCGGGTTTACCCAAGCAATACAGACCCTTAGCGGGCCGCCCCGTCCTGCGCCATACCCTTGATGCGTTCTGCGCCAATCCACACACCGACACCATCCTCACCGTCATTCACCCTGACGATTCAACGCTCTACGCAAATGCCGCCCCCACATCCCCCAAGCTGCGCCCCCCCGCGCATGGCGGGGACAGCCGCGCGGAAAGCGTGTTAAACGGCATCCGCGCCCTCGCCGATGATCCCCCCGACCTCATCCTGATCCACGATGCCGCCCGCCCGTTCATCAGTGACACCGTAATCGGCAACGTTATCAACGCTCTAAGCACATCTGACGGCGCACTCGCCATGCTCCCCGCCGTGGACGCCATGCGCCATGTCGATGCGGACGGGCGGCTCGGCGCGGATGCCCCCCGCGCACAGATACAGCGCGCACAAACCCCGCAAGGCTTTGATTTCAAACGATTTCAAGCCGCCATCGAAGCCGCGCACGCGGCAGGCACACTCGACACCCATCTCGACGACGCCGCAATCGCCCTCGCTGCGGGGCTTGACGCGGTTGCCGTTGCGGGCGATCCGCTGAACTTCAAACTGACCACGCCAGAGGATTTTACGATGGCCGAACGCCTCGCAACCCCGCAAATCCCCGACATCCGCCACGGCCAGGGCTTCGATGTCCACGCTTTCGGCCCCGGCGATCACGTCATGCTGTGCGGTGTGAAAGTCCCGCATGACAAGGCGTTGACGGGCCATTCCGACGCCGATGTCGGCCTCCACGCCCTTACCGACGCCATCCTCGGCGGGGCGGCGGCGGGCGATATTGGCCGTCACTTCCCGCCCTCGGACCCGCAATGGAAAGGCGCAGACAGCGGATTATTCCTCCGCCATGCCGTTGAAATTGTTAAAGAAATGGGCTTTACCCTCTCCAATGCCGATGTCACCTTCCTGTGCGAGCGCCCCAAAATCGGACCCCATTCAGAAGCCATGCGCGCCCGCGTCGCCGACCTCTGCGGCATCGACATTTCCCGCGTCAGCGTCAAGGCCACTACCACCGAACGCCTTGGTTTCTGCGGCCGCGAGGAGGGAATCGCCGCGATGGCCGCCGTTTGCCTGATCGGAGGAATGGCCCCATGATCCGCGCAATCGTCACCCTCGGCGGCCTCGGCTTCTCGCCCAAAGCGCCGGGAACCGTGGGGTCCGCCGCCGCGATCCCGCTTGCATGGCTGCTGCATTGGGCGGGCGGCTTCCCGCTTTTCGCCGTCGCGACAATCCTCGTCACGATCACCGGCTACTGGGCAACGCGGGAATACATTAAAGATCAAAGCGTTAGCGATGACCCGTCCGAGGTTATCATCGACGAGGTCGCGGGCCAGTGGATTGCGCTGTGGCCGCTCTCGCTCGGCATGATGTATTCGGACAGCGCCGCACACGTCTTCCCCTACCCCGGTTGGATCGCCGCATTCGCGCTTTTCCGCCTGTTTGACATCCTCAAACCCGGCCCCGTCGGCTGGGCGGACAGGCAGCACGGGGCGTTTGGCGTCATGGCCGATGACGTGATCGCGGGCATCTTCGCCGCCCTGATCGCCACCCTCTTTGCCGGGTTCGCCCACGGATGGTTCGGATGAGTATCAATGAAATCAACACCTTAGCCCAACGTCTCCTCGCCATAGCCCCGCCGGACACGCTGATCGCAACGGCAGAATCCTGCACGGGCGGCATGGTCGGCGCGGCCATCACCGCCATTGCAGGCTCCTCGAAAACATACGAGCGGGGCTTCATAACCTATTCAAATGAAGCGAAAATTCAGCTTCTCGGCGTCTCGCCGGACACGCTCAACGCCCACGGCGCGGTCAGCGGGCAGGTTGCCGCAGAGATGGCGCTGGGCGCACTCAACCACAGCGAGGCCACCCTCGCCGTTTCCATCACAGGTATTGCCGGGCCGGGTGGATCGGATTTCAAACCGGAGGGCCGTGTCTGCT
>CALDZQ010000268.1 GCA_937944035.1 uncultured Neomegalonema sp.
CATGCGTCTCGCCATATCATTCGCCGCCCTTTTAATCTCAATCGCTCTTGTACAACTCGGATCGGGCACACTCGGCCCGCTCGATGCGCTGTCGGGCAAAGTCATGGGGTTCAGCACACGCGAAATCGGCCTGCTCGGCTCGGCCCATTTTCTAGGCTTCATCGGCGGTTGCCTCGCCACTCCGGCCATTATGGCGGGCGTCGGCCATTCACGGGCCTTTGCGGCGATGGTCTCAATCGGGGCGATGTCCGCCCTGCTGCACCCGGTTTTTGACAGCGTCTGGGCATGGGTCATCTTGCGCATCGGTGCGGGCGCGGCGGTGGCGGGGGCGTATACGGTCGTCGAAAGCTGGCTACAGGCCAAGGCCACCAACGAGAACAGGGGCCGTGTATCCAGTCTCTACCGCTCGGTCGATCTGATCGCCTCCATCGGCTCACAGATGATGATCTCCGTCCTCGAACCCGCGCTCTACGTCTCTTACAATATCGTGGCCTGTTTCATGTGCATGGCGCTTATGCCGTTACTGCTCACCCGCGCCAAAGCGCCCCCCGCACCGACCACGCCCAAAGTCCGCGTGATGAAGGCAATCCGCCTGTCCCCCTTGGGCGCGGCGGGCGTGCTCACCGTCGGCCTTACCAATTCCAGCTTCCGCATGGTCGGCCCGATTTACGGCGACGAGAATGGCTTCACCAATTCCCAAATCGGCCTCTTCCTCGCCACTGCCCTGCTCGGCGGCGCATTAGCGCAACCGGTGGCAGGTTGGATCGCGGATAAGTTCGACCGCCGCAAAGTCCTGATCGTCGTCTCGATGCTGGCTCTGCTGTCCTGCGCTTACTTCGCGACGCGCCCCGAAGGCCAAAGTTTCACCCAGCTCGCATGGGCCGCCCTGCTTTTCGGCGCGTGCGCCTTCCCGCTCTATTCGATCAGCGCGGCCCACGCGAACGACTTTGCGGAGCAGGATTTCATCGTCGAGCTGAACGCCTCGCTGACGCTTATCTACGGCCTCGGCGCGATCGTTTCACCGTTGCTGGCCTCCGAGTTGATCCAGCGATACGGGCCAAGCGCGCTGTTCCTCTATATCTCCGTCGCCCATGTCGCACTGATCCTCTTCGGCCTCTACCGCATGACCCGCCGTCCGGTGACGGATGAGAAAACCCCGTACCGCTACCGCCCCCGCACCAGTATCGTGCTGGAGCGCTTCATCGGGCGGCGCAACGGCAAGGACAAGAAATGACCGTTCCCGACTTCCCTCCCAACACCGGTCCCGTAGAGGGCTGGACCCCCCGTCCCCTGCCCCCGCGCGAGGCCGTTGAGGGGCGCTTCTGCCGCATCGAACCGCTCGACCCCGTCCGCCACGCCTCAGATCTCTTTGCCGCCAACACCAACCCCGAAAACTGGGAATGGCTCGGCTACGGCCCGTTCGACACCGAAGACGCCTACCGCGCATGGATGCATGAGACCTGCACCGGCCAAGACCCGCTATTCCATGCAATCATCGACAAGGCGGCAGACAAAGCCGTCGGCGTGGCCAGCTATCTGCGCATCAACCCCGCGCATGGCTCGGTCGAGGTAGGCCACATCAACTACTCCCCCCTGCTACAGCGCCATCCGGCGGGAACCGAGGCGATGTATCTGCTCATGCGCCGCGCGTTTGAGCTGGGCTACCGCCGCTACGAGTGGAAATGCAACGCCGCCAACGCCCCCTCGCGCGCGGCGGCACTGCGCTATGGCTTCACCTTCGAGGGCATATCCCGCAGCCACATGATCTCACGGGGACGCAACCGCGACACCGCTTGGTTCTCGATCCTCGACAGCGAATGGCCAGCAATCCGCACCGCCTTCGAGGCATGGCTCTCGCCGGACAACTTCGATCCGGCGGGCCGGCAAAAACAACGGCTTGCGCACTACCTGACACTTCGACCGTAGGGCGATCCGGCTCGCATATCTATTTCATAGGCCCGATGGATGAAAGTTGAGATGGATCCTCTACCGGAAACACCGTCATCATCTGCGAAGGCGGATGATCCAGTCTCGTGTCTGGATTACTTTTTTCAAGCAATCGGGTCTGGCTTCTCTGCCTTCGCAGAGAATGACAAACGGGCCGATCCTCAACGCAAGTGCAAGGGCGATCCATGACCAGCGTACAAACGCCCAACGCCGTCATGACCCCGCCAAAAACCGGCCTCGTGCGCGGGGCGGTTATTATGGTCGCGGCCAATGCGCTTGTGGCTCTGGCCTCACTGGGCGCCAAAGCGCTGGGGACCGGACCGGACGCCCTGCACCCGTTCCAAATCACCTTCGGGCGCTTCCTCTTCGCCCTGATCCCGCTGCTGATTCTCGCGGCGGTGATGCGGACGCGGATCGTAAAGCCCGCTTGGCCCATCCACCTGCTGCGCGTCTCCTGCGGCTTCGTCGGTGTTACCTGCATGTTCACGGCCGCGTCGCTTATGCCGCTGGCGGATGCAACCGCGATTTCCTTCCTCAACCCGATGATCGCGATGATCCTCGCCATCCCCGTGCTGGGCGAGCGGGTCGGCCCGTGGCGCTGGGCGGCGGCGGCGGGCGCGATGATCGGCGCGCTGGTCCTGATCCGCCCCGGCACAGACGCCTTCCAACCCGCCGCCCTCTTCGCTCTGACAGCGGCGGTCGTGTTCGGGGTGGAGGTGACGATCATCAAAATCCTGTCCGGCCGCGAGCCACCGCTGCAAATCCTGCTGATGTCCAACAGCATCGGCATGGTCCTCGCCACCATCGCTGTCAGTTTCGTCTGGATCTGGCCGACACCAACACAATGGGCGCTGATGGCGCTGGTCGGCGGATCGATTGTGGCGGCGCAAGCGGGCTACATCCAAGCCATGCGCGCGGCGGAGGCCAGCTTTGTGATGCCCTTCGCCTACGCCTCGCTGATCTTTGCCGCCCTGTACGATTTCGCCTTCTACAAAGTCGTGCCGGGTTCAATGAGCCTGCTCGGCGCGGCGATCATCATCGCCAGCGCCTTGGTTCTGGCATGGCGCGAGGCACGTGCGGCGCGGTTAAAGTCTGTAAACCAAAACTCTGCTAAACCGCGCGCGTCATCACCTGAACGGAGTCGCCCCTGATGTTAGCCCTCGCCCTCCTGCTCGACGCGATTTTCGGCGAACCCGATGCCTTGTGGAAACGCGTGCCGCATCCCGCCGTCCTGATGGGCAACTGGATCGGCTGGCTTGATGCGCGGCTCAACAGCGGCGGTTTGCGCAAAGCCAAAGGCGTCGCCGCGCTGATCTTTCTGCTGCTGCCCGTCTACATCGTCGCCCGGCTTTTATCGGCGGACATCTTTTTCGGCGTGTTCGAAATCCTCGGCGCGGCGATCCTGCTGGCACAAAACAGCCTGATGGACCATGTCAGACGCGTGGTGGTATCGCTGGGATCATCGCTGAAATCGGGCCGCTTCGCCGTCTCGCGCATCGTCGGCCGCGATACGTCGCAGCTTGATGAAAGCGGCGTCAGCCGCGCGGCAATCGAATCGGCTGCCGAAAATTTCAGCGACGGCGTCGTCGCCCCCGCCTTCTGGTTCCTGTTTCTCGGCCTGCCCGGCATCGCACTTTATAAGGCCGTCAACACAGCCGATTCGATGATCGGCTACAAAAACGATAAATATGCCGAGTTCGGCTGGGCATCGGCCCGTTTCGACGATCTGATAAACTGGATACCGGCGCGGATCAGCGCGATACTCATCTGCTTTGCCGGGGTTCTCCGCCGTAAAGACCGACGCGGCGAGGGGATGCTCGATGCTTTCTCCAATCGCTTCGATACCGTGTTGGCCGAGGCAAGGCTGCACCGCTCGCCCAATGCCGGATGGCCCGAAGCCGCAACAGCGATGGCCCTCAATGTCGCACTCTCAGGTCCGCGCAGCTATGACGAACGCATGACCGAAGATCCTTTCATCAACGCCGATGGCCGTAAAACCCTGGGTCCGGGTGATGTGGAAAACTGCGTTGCGCTGCTTTGGCGAAGCTGGGGCGTTTTGTTCGTAACGGCCGCCATCCTCGCCCTGCCGAGACTGATGTGATCCTCAGTCCGCACCGAACATCAGCGTCTCAATGTCCCGCGCGGCCTTTTTCAGTCGCGGAACCCAGTCTCTGGCATCCTCAAACGACATCCGCTGCGTTGGCGCATGGCAGGCGACCGCCGCGACCAAGCGCTTGTTCTGGTCAAACACGGGAACAGCCATCGCGACCATACCGGCCATGAATTCCTCGTTATCCCAAGAATAACCGGCCTTGCGGATAGCGGCCATCTCGTTGGCCAGACTGTCCTTATCCGTAATCGCGCGCGGACCTTCCTCCGTCAGCGGCAGCGTATCAAGCAACCGCCTCAGCTCGTCCACGTCCAATGACGACAGGAACAGCTTCCCACTCGCCGTGCAGTGAAAAGGCACTTCCGCGCCGATCGGCAACTGATAGCGCAGCGGCCACGGCGTATCGACACGGTCAAGATAGGTCATCCCGCTCTCACCCGCGACGACGTAGTTACACGTCTCCCGAATCTCCGACGCAAGCGATTGCAGGACCAGCCGCCGCGAAATATGCAGCTGCGAGGCCATTTGCAGGCCCGACGCCAGAACGCGTGTCCGGCGCGCGGGCCGCAACCTGCCCCCTATCGAATCGCGGATCAGAAACCCCTCATCCTCCAACGTCGTGCATAACCGGTGCAGCGTGGGCTTGGGCAGGTCCACAACCTCGCCGATTTCGGCAACAGACAACGGCCGTCCGGCCTCGGAAAGGGTTTCCAGCAGAATAAGCATCCGCATATTCGTAGGTATTCTATCGTTCTCTTCCATCATGAATCCGTTGTAACCAAACTTTTTAAGAAAATCGCTTTGAAATTTTTGAGAATTATGGTCTTAATTTTTGGAAAATCAAGGAGCGTACGGGTGGAATTTGATTACATCGTTGTCGGGGCGGGGTCGGCAGGCTGTGCCGTTGCCGGACGTTTATCAGAACCGGGCGACGCCTCGGTTGCCTTGATTGAAGCTGGCGGCAAAGACACGAATCCCTGGATTCATATCCCCGTGGGTTACTTCAAGACCATGCACAATCCGTCTTGCGACTGGATGTATGCCACCGAACCAGATCCGGGAATCAACGGCCGCAGCCTGCAATGGCCGCGCGGTAAAGTGCTCGGCGGCTCCAGCTCCCTCAACGGCTTGCTCTACGTTCGCGGACAACCGCAAGATTACGACAGCTGGCGACAATCGGGTAATACGGGCTGGGGCTGGGATGATGTCCTGCCCTATTTCCGCAAAGCCGAAAATCAGGAACGCGGCGCTGACGATTATCACGGAGTCGATGGCCCCCTTTCCGTCAGCAACATGCGCCTTGAGCGCAAAATTTGTAACGAATGGGTCGAGGCCGCTCAAAACGCCGGATACAAGTACAATCCCGACTACAACGGCGCGGATCAGGAAGGCGTCGGCTATTTTCAGCTTACCACCAAGAACGGTATGCGATGCAGTTCCGCCACCGCGTATCTGAAACCGGCCCGAAACCGCAAGTCGCTCGAAATTGTTACCAAAGCCCATGTCCGCCGGATCATCTTCACCGGCAAACGCGCCACAGGCATCGAGATCGAGCGCAATGGCAAGATCGAAACCATCAAAGCCCGGCGCGAGATTATCCTCTCAGCGGGCGCAATCGGCTCCCCGCAAATCCTGATGCTCTCCGGCGTCGGCGATCCGGATCACCTGAACGAGCTGAATATCCCGCTGCTGCACGCATCACCCGATGTCGGCGGCAACTTGCAGGACCACCTTCAGGCACGGCTTGTCTACAAATGCCAGCGCCCGACGATGAATGACGAAGTGCGCAGCCTGATCGGCAAAGCGAAAATCGCGGCTGAGTTCGCGCTCAAACGCTCCGGCCCGATGACAATGGCCGCCAGCCTCGCAGTCGCGTTCCTCAAAACCCGGCCTGAGCTGGAGACACCGGACATCCAGTTCCACATTCAACCGTGGAGCGCCGACAGCCCCGGTGAGGGCGTCCACCCCTTCTCCGCATTCACCGCATCGGTCTGCCAACTGCGCCCCGAAAGCGCGGGACGCATCAAGCTTGACCCGAACAACATGCGCGGCGCACCGAAGATTCACCCCAACTACCTCGCAACCCCGCTCGATTGCTCAACGGTTGTCGAGGGCGTCAAGATCGCCCGCAAAATCGCTGCCGAGGCGCCACTCCGCGATGCGATCAGCGAAGAATTCCGCCCCGGTCCGGGCTTTGTGAGTGACGAAGACCTGCTTGCATGGGTACGCGACACCGCAACGACCATCTATCATCCCACGGGAACTTGCCGTATGGGTCAGGACACGAATGCGGTCGTCGATGAGCGGCTGCGTGTTCGGGGTGTTGAGGGGCTGAGGATTGCAGATTGTTCAATCATGCCCACCATCGTCTCTGGTAATACGAACGCACCCGCGATTATGATTGGTGAGAAAATCGCTGACATGCTCCGCGAAGACGCAAAACAAACGGCAGGAGCCGCCTGACTATGTGGGATACAATCTTCGATTACAGCGCAATCATCATCGCCGACCTGATATTATCAGGCGATAACGCGCTGATTATCGGTATGGCCGCCGCCGGCCTCGCGCCGGAACTCCGCAAAAAAGCGATCCTCTACGGGATG
>CALDZQ010000269.1 GCA_937944035.1 uncultured Neomegalonema sp.
GCGCCTGCTGGGCGGGGCCAAAGTGCGCGCCGAATGGGCCGCGCCTCCCTCCGCTGAAGAAGTGCTGGAGCAGGATGAAATCCGCCTGTTGGGCGACCCTTCATGGGCGCAGGAAATCGGCGATGACGAGCGCGGCTTTGTCGATAAACTGACAGGCTTGCACAGTGCCGAGCAGATCGCCGCCGCCTATATCCGCCTGCACCGCGCCCGCAAATCTGCGCCGGAGGAAATCTCCGTTCGTCCGGTGACAGCACCCGATGAGCGCGGGCCGAAAACGCCGCGCATTGAGTTCGGGCCAAGCGTCTGGTTCTCGGTTTCGGTCGGGCGCGCTGATAATGCGGAAGTCCGCTGGGTGCTGCCGATGGTCTGCCGTTCCGGCAATCTGACCCGCGACGACATCGGCGCGATCCGCTTGCAGCAGAACGAAACCTTTGTTGAGATCCTTGAGAAAAGCGTCCCCGGCTTCCTGGAAGCTGTCGGCCCTGAGATGAAGATGGAAGCGGGCGTTACGCTCAAGCGGATTGAGGGTGTGCCCGATGTCGGTGCGCCGCCTCCCCGCCGCGATGGTCCGCCTCGTAAGCCTTATGGCGACAAAGGCGGCGATCGGGGACCGCGTCCCCCGCGCAAGGAATACGGCGATAAGCCGCGCCGGAACGACGATGACCGCCCGCGCAAACCCTATGGCGACAAGCCGGAACGCAAGCCTTACGCTGACAAGCCCTATGCGGATAAATCCGACCGTCCGGCCTATAAAGACAAGCCGAAACGCGAGGAGCGCGGCGATAAACCCGCTTATGCGAAAAAGCCGAAAAGCGATTGGAATCCGGACAAATCCCCCTCCCGCGCCAAGCCGGAGAAAGCCGCCGCGCCAGAGCGCAGTGGCGGGTATGAGCCGAAGCCAAAATCCGATTACGCGGCAAAGCCTGAGAAGAAACGCTTCGCCGGCGACCCGACCGATACATCCTCATCAAAGCGCCGGGGTGAGAAGGTTGCGGGCAAAAAGAAAGCTGTCGGGAAGCCCGCTAAGCCCAAATCAGCGGGCGCAATCAGCAAATCCCGCCGCCCTGTCGGCGGCGATGACGTGCCGCGCCGGAAACCGCCGAAGGGCTGATATACGCCCGGCCCCGCACACGCTGCGGGGCCGGGCCGCACATCAGATCTCCACCACTGCCTCAATCACCACAAACGCCTGCGCATACGGATCATCGTCAGTCATCGTCAGGTGAATGCGCGGTGTATGTCCTGCGGGGACAAGGGCGTTCAGCCGCTCCAGTGCGCCCCCGCTCAGGGTCAGGGTCGGTTGACCGCTCGGCAGGTTGACCACCCCCATCTCACGCCAGGCCACTCCCATCCGCACACCGCTGCCTAAGGCTTTCGAGCACGCCTCTTTCGCCGCCCAGCGTTTTGCATAGCTGGCGGCGCGGTGCGGTTTGGCGTCAGAGCGGGTGCGTTCGACTTCGGTGAAGACGCGGTTGGTGAACCGCTCGCCAAAGCGTTCCAACGTGCCCGCGATGCGGCGAATATCCGCAAGGTCAGCGCCGATGCCGATAATCATACCCCGGTGCGTCCTTCATTGATTGCGGCGCGCATTTTGGCGATGGCGTTTTCGAGGCCGATATAAACCGCCTCGCCGATCAGGAAATGCCCGATATTCAGCTCGGCAATATCAGGGATGGCGGCGATCAGACGGGCGGTCTCAAAATCAAGGCCGTGGCCCGCATGGACTTCGATCCCCATCGCTGTGCCGATCCGCGTCGCCTCGCGCAGGCGCTCGTATTCCGATGCCCGCCGTGCCGTATCGCCGGACAGATGGGCCTCGGCAAAGGTTCCGGTGTGCAGTTCGATCACGGGCGCGCCGATGCGGGCGCAGGCTTCGATCTGTGCGGGGTCGGCCTCGATGAACATCGACACGCGGCTGCCCGCCTCGCGCAAGGGGGCGATGAACTCCGCAAGGCGCGCCTCGTCTTGCAACACGCCCAGCCCGCCTTCAGTCGTGCGTTCCTCGCGTTTTTCCGGCACGATACACGCGGCATGTGGGGCGTTGCGCAGGGCGATGGCCTGCATCTCCGCCGTCGCGGCCATCTCGAAATTCAGCGGCACGGTCAGGGCGGCCTTCAGCTGGATGATGTCCTCATCGCGGATGTGGCGGCGGTCTTCGCGCAGATGCGCGGTGATGCCATCTGCCCCCGCTTGCTCTGCCAGCTTTGCCGCGCGTACAGGATCGGGCGCAAAGCCGCCACGGGCGTTGCGGATCGTCGCGACGTGGTCGATGTTCACGCCAAGGCGCGGTGCGGTTGTGCTGGTCATGGTTGATCCTCCTATAGATCAGGATATAGGGCGGATCGGCGTGTTTTGGGCAAATTTTATTCGGCGGCGTTCAGGGAGGCTTTTTCTCTTTCCCTGCGTTCGATCTTTTTCTTCAGCAATTTCTCGGCCCTGCGTTTCTGATACGCGGCGACGGCGGGACGGATGATGTAGAAGGAGGCGATGGTCACGGGGATGCCCCAGACCAGACCGCCCAAACCGTAGGGCAGCATGAACACGGTGAAAAAGTCCGTCAGACTGTCACGGGCATAGACCCACGTCATCGCACCCGGCTCGGCAAGGCCGATGGCGCTGAGCAGACCCTCCTTGAGGACATGCCCGATCTCGACGAAGGCCTGAATGATCCCCTCGCCATCGGTCGTGGTATTGTTCCGGCCAAGCAAGAAGTTGCCTGTCGCCATGCAGGTTCCGGCGATCAGCGGGAAGGAAATCGGGTTGCCCACAATCGTCCCGAAGATCGAGCCGACGATATTCGCGCTCAGCATCCGTGCCAGCAGAGCCGCGATGATGAAATGCAGGCCGAAAAACGGGGTGAAGGACGCAAAAGCGCCGCAGGCGAAACCCAGTGCGATTTTACTCGGTGTGTCGTTCAGGCGCTCCAGACGATGCCGGATATAGCGCCAGCCGCGCACAAACCCTTTCGCAGGCCACAGAAAATCCAGCATCCGCCGTAGCAGCGATGGCTGAACTCTCCGTTTAAAAACCATTAACACTCTCCGTCGGCAGCATTGCTACGCTACATTTTCAAGCCTTTAAGCCCCTGCTACCGGGTTTGATCGCGGGTATGGTTGCCAAATCCGGCGGTAATTTGTCTTCATCATACAGTGGAATGGTTAAAGATAAGAGCGCGGTCAAGGGCACACCAATATCCGCCGCGCCGCCGCTGCGGTCGACCAAAGACGCGCCCGCAACAACGATTCCGCCATGTGCCTCGATGCTTGCGATACACTCGCGCGAGGACAGGCCCGTCGTCACAACATCCTCGATCATCAAGCACCGCGCGCCTTCGGGAATCTCGAACCCGCGCCGGAACGTGAAACTGCCCTCAACCCGCTCGGCAAAAACCGATGGCAGGCCCAGCTGTCGCGCCAGCTCGTAACCGACGACAACGCCGCCCATTGCCGGAGATACGCACAGATCAAACGCATCACTCCCGTGCCGCGCGCGTATCTTCTCCGCCAGCGCTGCACAAACCTGCATGGCGCGGTCAGTATGCATCATCACCCGCGCGCATTGCAGATACATGGGGCTGCGTTTGCCGGAGGACAAGATGAAATGGCCTTCGAGTAGCGCCTCTGCGTCGCGGAAAGCCGCGAGAACCTCGTCTTGCGTCACAAGAGTTTCCTCGGATTGGTCGAGCGCGGATGCGCCCGTCGTTAACTTATTCGCTGGAATGCCCTGTGTCGGGCTGCGGGTCAACGCCGCTGATGCGATCAACGCTGTCCACGCGCTGTTGATTTGTCAGCGCCTTGAGAATCCGGTGCAGATGGCGGAAGTCGCGGACTTCAATATCGACCATCACGCTGTAATAGCTGGGCTTGCGGTCAACGATCCGCAGATTGTCGATATTTGCCCCCAGCGCCCCGATTCCGGTACACATCGACCCTAACGCTCCAGGCTCGTTTGCCAGGATAACGGCGATGCGGGTGCGATAGCGGGCCACGGCATCCGCGCCCTCGCCCCAGAACATGTCGAGCCACTCTCCCGCGTTATCTTCGACTTCGGCGAGGATGGCGCAGTCGATGCGGTGAACCATGACGCCGCCCTTCTCGCGATCGACAATGCCGATGATTCGCTCGAACGGGATCGGTGTGCAATGGGGGCAGAAATGGTGAACGGGGCTGCGTTGAGCACCGCGCAGGAACACGGACGGCTCCTCACGCTTGGCGATTTCCTCACTGGCGTCGCGATTCGGATCGGCGGCTTTCAGTACGACGGCCGAATCAATCTCGGATGCGCCAACCGCGATGTACAGATCGTCGATGGTTGCCATGTTTAAGACGACGAGGGCGCGGCCCAGATCATCATCGCTCATCTCGTATCCGGCGCGGGTGAAGGCGCGGTCCAGCAGTTGCCGGCCGAAACGGGCGCGCTCGGTTTTCTCGATGTCACGCAGGGCGCGGCGGATGGCCGATTTTGCGCGGCCCGTGATGACCATGTCTTCCCACTCGGCGCTGGGGGTCTGGCCCTCAGAGCGTAGAATTTCGATGTTCTGGCCGTTGCGCAGCTCTTTCCAGAACGGAACCTGATGCCCGTCAATCCGCGCACCGACGCAGGTGTTGCCTAAGTTCGTGTGGACGGCATAGGCGAAATCGAGGGCGGTGGCCCCGCGCGGCAGGCGTTTCACATCGCCTTTCGGGCTGAAGCAGAAAACCTGATCGTGGTAGAGTTCGAGTTTGACGTGTTCGAGGAACTCACGCGGCGGTGCGCCCTCCTCAAGGCGTTGCAGCACATCTTTCAGCCAAAGGGTCGGGCCGACGGAGTAGGGGTTCTCTGCCCGCTGCCCGTCGCGATAGCTCCAATGCGCGGCGACGCCCTGTTCGGCGGCCTCGTGCATGTTGATCGTGCGGATTTGCACCTCCACCCGCCAGCCGCTGGGGCCGATGACGGTGGTGTGGAGCGAGCGGTAGCCGTTGCCTTTGGGGTTGGAGATATAGTCTTTGAACCGCCCCGGCACGGCCTGCCATTCGCGGTGAACGGCCCCCAGAGCGCGGTAGCATTCGTCTTGCGAGGCGACGATGATGCGGAAAGCGACGATGTCGGACAGGCTTTCAAAGCCGACCCGGTCCTCTTGCAGCTTGCGCCAGATCGAATAGGGGCGTTTTTGTCGGCCATCCACACGGGCGACCACGCCCAGATCGGCCAGCAGAACCTCCAGGTCACGCTCGACATCGGGGATGACCATGTCGCCGTGTTCGCGCTTGAGGCTGACGAAGCGGCGCAGGACAGACATGCGCGCGCCCGGCGCAAGAACGCGAATCGCGAGGTCTTCGAGTTCCTCGCGCATTTCCTGCATCCCCATGCGTCCGGCGAGGGGGGCGTAGACCTCCATCGTTTCGGTGGCGATGCGGTCCTGTTTTTCCTGCGGCAGGCCGGAGATGGTGCGCATGTTGTGGGTGCGGTCGGCGAGTTTGACCAGCAACACGCGGGCATCGCGGGCGACGGCGAGAATCAGTTTGCGGAAATTCTCGGCCTGCGCCTGCTCGCGGGTGTTGACCACCCCGTCGCGTTCTTCGATCTCGCTGAGTTTGGTGACGCCCGCAACAAGGTAGGCGATCTCGTGGCCGAAGCGGTTTTCGATGTCGCCGAGCGAGTATTTGGTATCCTCGACCACGTCATGCAGCAGGGCGGTGACGATGCTGGCGTCATCCAGATGCAGGTCGGCGAGGAGATTGGCGACGGCGATGGGGTGGGTGAAATACGGTTCGCCGGATTTGCGGTCTTGCGTCGCGTGGGCCAGCGCGCCCAAATCGAAAGCGCCGCGCACGAGGGCGGTATCGCTTTCGGGATTGTACGCCAGAATGCGCGCCTGGAGGGCTTCGTATTCATTCGTAAAAGCGCGCGACGCATCAAGCGTCGCGTTGTCGGGCGGCCGGGCGTGCCCTGCCGCATCCGTCATCAGCTTGACGTGCTCTCCGCTTTGAGCGCGCGGATCAGCTCTTCCTCGGAGAGATCTTCCTCCGGGGCGTCCTGCTCGCCCATCAGGGCGGCCATGTTATCCTCTACCGGCTCGTCAACTTCGACATGCTTTTGCAGGTTGGCGATGGCGCGTTCGCGCAGTTCTTCGGGTGTGATCGCTTCCTCTGCGATTTCGCGCAGGGAGACGACGGGGAATTTGTCATCGTCACGCTCGACCAGCATGGCCGCTCCGGCAGCGATGGCGCGGGCGCGGTAGCCGGCGAGTATCACCACTTCAAAGCGGTTCGGTATCTTGTCGACGCAATCCTCAACGGTAACGCGAGCCATGATTTTTCCAATCCTGTCACAAAGCGGAGATTTTCAATAAACAAAGGGATGCTGACAATCAAGCAGCATCCCTTCATAATATGTGCTTTTTACGTCCAGCGTCCAATATGAACGCAAGCCGCGCTTAGACTATCCTGAATGATATAAGGATCATTCAGGATAGTCTAACTTCTTGTTTTGGCGCGTTTTCCGAGTCG
>CALDZQ010000270.1 GCA_937944035.1 uncultured Neomegalonema sp.
GAAAGCCCGCCGAGCGCGAGGATGAATAGAATTGCCGCGACCACATAGGCGGCTGTTACAAGTCCGATACTCATTGATACAGCCTCCTATCAGCTTTTCTGGAACATCGCGAGCATACGCCGCGTAACGAGGAAGCCGCCGAAGATGTTGACGGAGGCCATGAGTACCGCGAGTGCGGCGAGGATCGTCACCAGCGTGTTTGTCGATCCGATCTGGAGCAACGCGCCGACAATGATGATCGACGACACGGCGTTGGTGATCGCCATCAGCGGCGTGTGCAGCGAGTGTGCGACGTTCCAGATGACGTAGAAACCGACGAAGCAGGACAGCACGAAGACGATGAAATGCTGCATAAAGCTGGCCGGAGCGACTGTGCCGAGCAGCAACAGTAACGCGCTGCCCGCGACCAACATCATCGTCGTGCGGCTGCCTGCTTTGCGCAGCTCTTCAGCCTCACGCGCGGCGACTTGTTCCGGGGTCTCCTCAACCTTCTTAGGCGCGGCCGCTTTTGGCGCGACGGAGGTGGCGACGGCGGGGGGCGGATAGGTGATGTCGCCATCTTTGATAACCGTACACCCGCGCAGCACGACATCTTCCATATTGACGACGGGCTGGCCGTCTTTCTCAGGTGTCATATCGTCGAGCATATGGCGCAGGTTTGTGCCGTAAAGCTGGCTGGACTGTGCGGCCATGCGGCTGACGAGATCGGTATAGCCGATGATAACCACGTCGTTATCGGTGACAATCCGCTCGCCCTTGACGGTGGCGTCACAGTTGCCGCCTTGCTCGGCCGCGAGATCGACGACGACGGAGCCGGGCTTCATCGCCTTGACCATATCATCAAGCCACAGCTTTGGAGCCGGGCGTCCGGGGATGAGGGCCGTGGTGATGACGATGTCCACATCGGCGGCCTGTGCGCGGAACAGTTCAAGCTGCTTCTCGCGGAATTCGGGGGACGACGGCTTGGCATAGCCGCCTTCTGTGCCGGAGTCCTCGTTGTCGAAATCGAGGAACAGGAATTCCGCCCCCATCGACTCGATTTGCTCGGCCACTTCGGGGCGGATGTCGAAGGAGCGCACAATAGCGCCCATGCTGCGCGCTGCACCAATGGCCGCCAGACCTGCAACCCCGGCGCCGATGACCAGCACTTTCGCGGGCGGGACTTTACCCGCAGCCGTGACTTGCCCCGTGAAAAAGCGTCCGAAATTGTTCGCCGCCTCGACCACAGCGCGGTAGCCCGCGATGTTGGCCATCGAGGACAGCGCGTCGAGTTTTTGGGCGCGGGAGATGCGCGGAACCTGATCCATCGCGAGGACGGCGTGGGGTTTTTGGGCTTTGAGCGTATTGAGCAGGTCTTCATTCTGGGCAGGCCAGAGGAAACTGATGAGGGTTTTTCCCTCGCCCAGCATTTTCGCTTCATCGGTGGAAGGTTGTTGCACCTTCATAACGATGTCGGATTGCCCCCACACCGCACTCGCGTTCGGAAGAACCTCAACGCCCGCGTCGCGATAAGCCTGATCGGAGAAGTTCGCGGCCTCGCCGGCACCGCTCTCGATTTGCAGCGCATAGCCGAGTTTCTGGATGCGACCCGCCGTTTCAGGCGTGAGCGCAACACGCTGTTCGCCGTCGGCAATCTCCTTCGGGACGCCAATTTTCATTCCCATGCGAAATAATCCCCCTCATATTCATCAAAATACGCAATTATGTGTCGTGATTTCCTGTGGGATACCACCAGAGACACTATTTAAGAAAGCATTAAATGTCGCAGGTCGCGCAACTTTCAATAGCTGCGGATCAAACCGTCTCTGCGGCGTGAAAAATGGCGTCCAGATCAAGCGTCACATCCGGCGGATCAAGGTGTAATTTTCCCGCCCTATAGACGCGCGTGAGGATGTGATCCGGCGCGGGACCGCGCGTGTCATGAAAAACAACACGCTGTTTCAACGCGATTATAACAACATGCTCGACACTCGGAATTTTCAGGTATTCCGAGCGTTTATAGCTCATCTCTACCGTTGAATTGGAAGGTGATGTGACCTCTACCACGACAATCGGATCGGTCACATGTGTCGCGTCCGGGCCAAGCGGGTCGCCGCACCGGATCATAGCGTCCGGTTCAAAAAGATGGCCGTCATGTAATCTGACAGCCATCCCATCGGTGTAGGCACGGCATGGCGATCCTGATGGAAGTTGGGACCGGACCTGAAAATAGACCTCGGATTTTGCGCCGTTGTGTTGATTACGTTCGGCTTGCATCGCAGCAATATAACCATCCACCAACTCAAAACGCCCCTCGAACCCGCATGACTCGCGCCATGCGAGGAACTCGTCCGCCGTCAGCGGGCCTTCGGGTATATCTGGTGCGCTGCTATCCATGCTTAGGGTATAGCCTATTTCCGTTTCGGAGGCATCAGGTCTGTGATCGTGCCGTCGAACATCTCCGTCGCCATCGCGATTGTCTCCGACAGGGTCGGGTGCGGGTGGATGGACAGGGCAATATCTTCGGCATCCGCGCCCATCTCAATCGCCAGCACAGCCTCCGAGATCAGATCACCCGCCGACGAGCCTACGATACCCGCGCCGACGATCCGATTGGTTTCGGGGTCGAACAGCACTTTGGTGATGCCCTCGTCCCGGCCATTGGCGAGCGAGCGACCGGATGCGGCCCACGGGAACACGCCTTTACCGACCTTGATACCTTGCTTTTTCGCTTCGGTTTCGGTCAGGCCCACCCACGCCACTTCGGGATCGGTGTAGGCAACCGACGGGATGACTTTAGCGTCAAAAGCGGATTTATGGCCCGCGCAGACCTCTGCCGCCACCTTACCCTCATGCACCGCTTTATGGGCAAGCATCGGCTGACCGACCAGATCGCCAATGGCAAAGATGTGCGGGACATTGGTGCGCATCTGCTTGTCGACATTGATAAAGCCACGCTCATCGACAGCGACACCCGCCGCCTCGGCGTTGATTTTCTTGCCGTTCGGGGTGCGCCCGACGGAGACGAGGATTTTGTCGAACACATCCGTAAACTCGCCGTCCGGCCCTTCAAAAGTGGCTTTCAGGCCCGTTTTCATCGCCTCGACTTTGGTGACTTTGGTTTTGAGGAAGATGTCCTCGAAACGCGGAGCCATGCGTTTTTGCCACGGCTTGACGAGATCAGGGTCCGCGCCAGCCATAAGACCGTCCATCAGCTCGACAACGGTGATTTTAGAGCCGAGCGCCTCATACACAGTCGCCATCTCAAGACCGATGATCCCGCCGCCCAAGACCAGCAGACGCTTTGGAATATCTTCGAGTTCAAGCGC
>CALDZQ010000271.1 GCA_937944035.1 uncultured Neomegalonema sp.
CCGGCAAAAGCGGTAAGATCGTTCTGGATTGGACGGGAACCGCCCGCTCATGACGCATCCGACCGACAAATCCGCGCGCGGGGCGCGGGCGCATAAGACGGGGTTGGATGCCGAGGATGCGGCTGTCCGGTTGCTGGAAGCGCGTGGCCTGACGATTCTTGAGCGCCGCTATCGCAGCCCCTATGGCGAGATCGATATTATTGCCAGCGACCCCGCCACCCTCATTTTCGTCGAGGTCAAAGCCCGCCGCACCCGCGATGACGCCGCGCATTCCCTGACCGCCCGCCAGTGGCAACGCCTCGAAAACACCGCAATTCATTACTGTGGCATTTACCTTAACGATACCAATTTACCGCAAGTTCTCCCGCGACAGCCGCAGCCGGATATGCGCTTTGACGTGATTCTCGTCGGGCGTACCGGGGATGCGACGTGGATCGAAAACGCGCGCCGCTTTGATGAATGGTGAGCGCGCCGGAACGGAGAAACCGTGCGATGCCTGCCATACTGACCTTATCCCGAAAAGCCGCTGCCGCCCTGTGCCTCGCAACATTGGCCCTATCCGCCTGTGGCGGCACGGCCCCGCAATCCGTCAGCGCCAGCCGCACCATCGGCTCCAGCTTTGACGACAAATCAATCCAGCTCGGCCTGAACCGCGATCTCAACCGAGCCTTTCCGACGTTTTTCTCGCAGATGGGCACGGAGGTCCGCGAGGGCCGCGTTCTGCTGGTCGGCACGGTCGCCAGTCCGGAACAACGGCTTGAAGCCTCGAAAGTCGCCTGGCAAATCCGGGGTGTGCGCGATGTGGTGAACGAGCTGCAAGTCGCCAACCGTCAGAATTTTGTCAATTATATCAGCGACGCCCGCATCTCCAACCAACTGCGCGTGCGCTTGCTGACCGCCAAAAATGTCGGTGCAACGAATTTTGACATCGAAACCGTGAACGGGACGGTCTATATCCTCGGCATCGCCAGAAACAAGGCGGAGCTGGAGCATGTTGCCTACCTCGCCGCGACCGTTGCCGGCGTTCAAAAGGTTGTCTCGCACGCTCTTCTCGCCGATGATCCCCGGCGGCTGAACCGGCCCAAGCACGCGTCGGCCACCACATACGAATAGCCCGGCGCATCACGGCGGTGTCCGGTCCATAAGGAGAGCGCCATGACTGTGACCGTCGGAATTCAGATGGACCCGATTGACGCCATCGACATCAGCGGCGACAGCACGTTTGCGTTGTCGCTGGAGGCGCAAGCGCGCGGTTACGGGCTTTTCTACTACACGCCCGATAATCTGGGGATGCGGGACAGCCGCGTTTTCGCCCACGGCCACGCCCTGACCCTGCGCAGGGAGCCGGGCAATCATTTCGACATCGGCCCGCGCGAGACGCGTGATCTGGCCGATCTCGACGCCGTGCTGCTACGGCAAGACCCGCCCTTTGACATGGGCTATATCACCACCACGCATCTGCTGGAGCGGGTGCATCCCGAAACGCTGGTGGTCAACGATCCGTGCTGGGTGCGCAATTATCCTGAGAAAATTCTGGTGACAGAGTTCACCGACCTGACGCCTCCGACGCTCATCACCCGCAACCTCGACGACATCCGCGCGTTCGGCAAAGAGCACGGCGGGCTGATCCTCAAACCGCTCTACGGCAATGGCGGGGCGGGGGTGTTCAAGCTGGATGCGGATCTGAAAAACCTCACATCGCTCTACGAGATGTTCATCGAGCGGATGCCCGAACCCTTCATCGCGCAAGCTTTTCTGCCGGATGTTGCTGCGGGCGACAAGCGCGTAATCCTCGTCGACGGCGAGCCTGTCGGCGCGATCAACCGCGTTCCGGCAGCGGGGGAGACCCGCTCGAACATGCATGTGGGCGGACGCCCTGAGAAAGTGGCGCTGACCGCCCGCGACTTTGAGATCTGCGAGGCCATCGGGCCGTTGTTGCGCGAAAAAGGCCAGATTTTCGTGGGCATCGACGTGATCGGCGACTACCTGACCGAGATCAACGTCACCTCACCGACGGGTATTCAAGAGCTTGACCGCTTCGACGGCATCAACGTCGCCGGGATGGTGTGGGATGCGATTGAGGGGCGGTTGTAGGGGCTGTACAAATTTTTGACGCAAATCGCGCGCGCCCGTGGGAAGATCAAGCGCGTGTCGGTACTGCATCCTTCCGAAATGCACTTTTTGGGTCAGGCTGATAGGGTGCTTGTCGAGTTGAATGCCTTCTCGGCGCTGGTTTCTGATATAGACTTTTATCACCCAGTTTTTCTATGTGGTTTCTGGTTAAAGTAAGCATTTTTCGGTCGCGCTAAAATAATATTCGCAACTCGTCCGACGGATACTCCATTCATCACTTCAACCCGAACATTTCTAGTGTAACTAGCTTCGGGTTTGCTGATTTTGTATTTTTCACCGCTCATTACGATGCGGTCAGCTTTTTGGTTTTGCATTACTGCGTTGCTCCATTGGAATCATCTGATATTTGGTTGTATTCATATAGGACATGAAATAGTGAATCTGCAACAGACGCACCAAGCATCGTGTCAAATTGGTAATTGAAGACGTTTCTGTGAGGACTGTCTATCGAAAGAAAAGCAATACACCCAAGATCTGGAGCCATTATGCTGTCAAATCTGGGAGATTGTTTGATTGGCCACACAATTGTACTTGCATAAGGTAAAGGCCACCCTCGGGTAGGGTTTATAAGATCCAAAAAGCTAAAGTACCTCTCTGAATTTTCATTTTCAGAAATCGGAAAACTTGTATTGCGGTATGATTTCAATCTGGGGAGGTTGTTTTCAAAAAACCATCGCGCCTTGTTTTCATCATCAAAAATAATTTGAAAATCATCGTTGTCAGCCAAGCGGTCAATTTTTTCTAACTGACGTTCTACATCTTTGGGTCTGCTAATACTGGCTGAAACGCTATCGCGAGCTAGTGCAAAAACATAAAGATCGTCGTCTTCCTGACAAACCTGCTTGATACTAGCCCGACATTGGGTTCCAGTTAACATAGAAAAAATTTTTGAAAAACGATCTAGTATGTATTCTATTTCTTGAGTAAATAATAGATCAATTCTATTTTCGTACTCATCCCTCACTTTGGATGTGGATTTATATACAGATAAAAATGAACTTAAATCTCTAATTTTGTGTGAAATTTGATGGACATCAACCTGAATATTGGCGTATTTTTCTTTTCGTATTCTGCTTATCTCGCGATAAATAGACCCAAATAATATTATAAAGAATCCACTTATAATCACTAAACGATCAACCAAAGCACTCCAGTCTTGAGATGCCTTAAGGTAGGAAATTCCGTACTTTGCACACAAGCCTATAATGAGAACCCAACCAAGAATTCTGAATGGCATCGAAGAATTTTTTACAGCGTTCCAGACTGAACTAACCTGACCGCTAGGTGCAAAGACTTCTGACATGCTCTTACTCGTATTATTTCAATATATTGTGCCTCAAACCTTACTGAAACACAAGGTCGCATTCGTCCCGCCGAAGCCGAAGCTATTGCTCATGGCGGTGTCGATATTGGCGCCGTCGATCCGCTCGCGGACGATGGGCATGTCGGCGAAATCGGGATCGATCTCGTCGATATGGGCCGACGCTGTGACGAAATTGTTTTGCATCATCAGCAGGCAATAGATCGCCTCCTGCACACCCGTTGCGCCGAGGGAGTGGCCGGTGAGAGATTTTGTGCTGCTCAGGTGCGGAATGTCGCTGCCGAAGGTATCGCGCAGGGCTTGGATTTCGCGGGCGTCGCCAACGGGGGTCGAGGTTCCGTGGGTGTTGACGTAGTTGACCTTGCGGCCTTCCAGCGTGCTCATCGCGAGGTTCATGCAGCGGACCGCGCCCTCACCGGAGGGGGCGACCATGTCGAAACCGTCCGAGTTTGCGCCGTATCCGGTAAGTTCGCCATAGATGGTCGCACCGCGCGCTTTGGCGCGCTCGTATTCTTCCAGTACCACCGTGCCCGCACCACCCGCGATGACAAAGCCGTCGCGGTTTTTGTCATAGGCGCGGCTGGCAACGCTCGGCGTGTCGTTATAGCCCGATGAAAGCGCCCCCATCGCGTCGAAAAGGCACGTCAGGGTCCAGTCGAGTTCCTCGCCACCGCCCGCAAAAACGATGTCCTGCTTGCCGAATTGGATCAGTTCCGCGCCGTGGCCGATGCAGTGGGCGGAGGTCGAACAGGCGGACGAAATCGAGTAGTTCACACCCTTGATCTTGAACGGTGTGGCCAGCGTGGCGGAGTTGGTGCTGGACATGGCGCGGGGCACGAAGAACGGGCCGATACGCTTGGTTGCACCCGTGCGGCGCACGATGTCTGCGGCCTCGACCTGATTGCGGGTCGACGGACCGCCGGACCCCATGACGAGGCCGGTGCGCACGTTGCTGACCTCTTCATCACTCAGGCCGGAATCGGTAATCGCCTGCTGCATGGCGATGTAGTTCCATGCCGCGCCGTCGCCCATAAAGCGTCGCACGCGCTTGTCCACGAGGGCCGTGATGTCCACGTCCGGCTTGCCCGCCGCGTGGCTGCGAAAGCCGTGTTCGGCTTGTTCTTCGGAGAAGGTAATGCCCGATTTTCCCTCACGGAGGGATTCGCGCACAGCGTCAACATCGCTGCCGATTGACGACACGATACCCATTCCGGTTACGACCACACGGCGCATGGCGCTTCTCCCTTAAGTCTTGTTATTGTTTGGTTTTATCAGGCCGCGTCAGCGCCGAACAGGCCGACGCGCATGTCTTTGACCGTATAGGCTTGCTTGCCGTCGACTTCCATCGTGCCGTCGGCGCTGGCCATTTTCAGCTTGCGGTCGATCACCCGTTTTATATCGACGGTGTAGCGGACCAGCTTTGCTTCCGGCGTGACCATCTCGGCGAATTTAACCTCGCCCGCCCCGAATGCGCGGCCCCGTCCGGGCATTCCGCGCCAGCCGAGATAGAATCCGGTCAGCTGCCACAGGGCATCAAGGCCGAGACAACCGGGCATGACCGGATCACCGAGGAAATGGCACTGAAAAAACCAAAGGTCCGGTTTCACGTCGAGTTCGGCGATGACTTGGCCCTTGCCATGCTCGCCGCCCTCGTCCGAGATATGCGTGATCCGGTCGAACATCAGCATGGGCGGGGCGGGAAGCTGGGCATTGCCCTCGCCAAACAACTCGGCCCGGCCACAGGCCAGCAGCCCCTCGTAATCATAGCTGTTCGCGCGTTCGCTCATGCAGTCCCCCGACGTGTCTCTCTCCGCGCTCTCATCGCGCAACATTTCGTAACATCCACGCCCATAGCCGCGCAAGCATTCGACGTAAAGCGTACTGCACTGCTGATTTTCAGCAAGAAAAAGTTGCTCACAAGTACCCGAAATGCCGCATTGCGCGTCCGTGGTCTTTGATAACCTTGTCGATGACCGCTTGCGGCAGCGCTGTTTTACCGTGGCCGGAACCGCCCTTCCGGAAAAAACGGTCCTGATGCGCGGCACGTTCGGAAAAGCCGTTTTGCGCCTCCATCGCGCTCAATGTCTCGAACGAGGCATGGTCTATGGCGCGCAGCAGTTGGGCCTTGTCGACGGGCGCGCCGATGGCTTTGAGGGCGCGGGCGAAGGTGGCTTCGGGGTCGGCGCGCATGTCCTCATAGCGCAGCGTTTCCACTTTAAAGGCTTTCGCGCGGGTCCAGCCGTCAACATGCGCACTCCATGAGCCGAGCAGTTGTTTGACGGTGCTGGCATTGGTGGGAACGTGGTTTTCCGGGTCGGCAATCGACTCGGCCGCTTGTTCCGGCGTTTGCTTCAGATGATCCATGTAGGAGACCAGCATGTCGAGCGGGTCGCGGATGACGTAGAGGGCGGCTTTCGTGATCTCAGGCGGGATCAGCGGCAGACCGCTTTGTTTGGCGTTCAGGCTGTGCGTTTTGACCAGATTGACCGGCGCTTGTCCCGCGATGCCGTGCAGTACCCGCGCCCGCACTTGTGCGCGTTGCGGGGCGGTCAGCATGGTGTAACGGCCCCCCGCGATCTGCTGGTAATGGGGCAGCGAGGAATCGCCCGAACTGATGCGTTTCAGCGCGTCCAGCGGCATCGGGCCGTCGGTTTCAAACAGATAATTGCCCAAAAAAGCCCGCAGCCAAGTGTTGCCGGATTTCGGATAAGATGCCAGCCAGACCAGCGATTTTTGCGTAGTTTGCTGGCGCATATTCTGCCTCATACTAACGGCCTTTGGTGCTGACTCTTAAAAAAACCCCTTCCCCGCACTCCGATGCGGGTAAGGGGAAAATGGTAACGGTCAGTATGTAAGGCCGTTGGTATTATCCCACCATCGCGTTTTTGAGCTGGTCTAGCGATGCGGCATTTGCGTCGATCACGCCCCGCTCGGTTATCAGCCCCGTGACCAGCCGCGCGGGTGTCACGTCGAAAGCGGGGTTGGCCGCCGGAGAGCCGCGAGCGGCGATGCGGGTGCGGACGATTTCACCATCCGGAAGCAATCCGTCGAGACTGAGCACCTCGTCAGGGTCACGCTCCTCAATCGGGATTTCCGACACACCATCGGAAACACGCCAATCGATTGTCGGGGTGGGGAGGCAGACGTAGAAAGGAACGTCGTTGTCGTGCGCTGCCAACGCCTTTAAATACGTGCCGATTTTGTTGCAGACATCACCGCTTGCGGTGACGCGGTCGGTTCCGACCATGCACATATCAACGCGGCCGTGCTGCATCAGATGACCGCCCGCGTTATCGGTGATGATGTGATGCGGGACACCGTGCCAGCCCAGCTCTAACGCGGTGAGGAAAGCGCCCTGATTGCGCGGGCGGGTCTCGTCAACCCAGACATGCACGTCGATCCCGGCGTCATGGGCCTGATACATGGGCGAGGTGGCCGTGCCCCAATCCACTGTGGCCAGCCAGCCGGCGTTGCAATGGGTGAGGATATTGACTTGCCCGCTCTGTGCGGCGCGGGATTTGATGATCTCAAGCCCGTGGACGCCGATCATGCGGTTGATCTCGACATCCTCATCCGCCATCCGGCCCGCCAGCGCATAGGCGGCGTCAAAGCGGTCGGCGGGGGCGAGCGGCATGAGATGGTCCCGCGCGCGGTCGAGCGCCCAGCGCAGGTTGATCGCGGTCGGGCGGGTGGCGAAGAGCGTGTCATAGGCGGCGGCGAGCGCGGTGTCAGAGGGGTCTTCGCGCAGCGCCATCGCGAGGCCGTAAGCGGCGGTCACACCGATCAGGGGCGCGCCGCGCACGCGCATGACCCGGATTGCCTCGGCAGCATCATCGCAGGTGCTCAAACGGCGGGTGACGAAATCGAAAGGCAATTTGGTCTGGTCGATGATCTCGACGGTTTCGCCGCCCGAAGCCGCCCAGATCGAGCGTTTATCCACGCCATCAATACGCATTTTGATCCCCTGTCCCCTTTACACAAGGGGCAGTTTTAGCATGGCAGGTAAAACGGCGTCTATCGCGATATGGTTGTAATTCAGCGCCGGGATGCGCGTATTTCAGGGTTTGGAGGGGTCAGGGGCTTTTATCGGAATCGCTGCTCCCGCCATCCGCTGATCCATCCCCCTCGATGAATTCCTCGTAAGCATCCTCGTCGCGTTCCTCGATGGCCTCCTGTGCGTAAAGCTCTGCCGCGACCTCTGCGATGACAGCGCCGCGTGTGGGCAGCGCGACGAATGTTCCGTTATCAGCGGCAGGCAGCGCGGCGCGCTGGGTCATCCTGAACACCGCATAAGCGGCGATGAGCGCGCTGAGGACGCAGTTGAAAATGAAATATCCGTCCGGCCCGAACCAGCCCATCATGTAGCCGACCACAATCGGCCCGAAGGTCGCTCCGACGCCGTTGATGAAGACCAGCCCGCTGCTGGCTGACGCCATTTTCGACGGGGGCAGATAGTCATTCGTGTGCGCGATCAGCAGGCTGTAAAGCGGGTTCGCCATCCCGCCCAGCACAGCCGCCGCGAGGTAGATGAACAGCACGTTCTCAGAGAATATCGACCCCATCCCCGTCGCGAGCGTGGCCGCAATCATGCAAATCGCAATCACCCGGCGTCTGTCCACACGGTCGGAAATCCAGCCGATCGGGTACTGGAAAATCAGAGCGGTCACGTACATCAACGACACGAAAAACGCGATTTTATCGACGCCGAAACCAATTTGCGCCCCGTAAACCGCGCTCATGCCGAACATGGATGAGAAGATGCCGCCCAAGAGAAAACTGCCGACGCAGCCCAATGGGGACGATTCGTACAACTCGCGCAACGTCATACGCTCGGTATTGTCAGACAAGGGGGCAGGCGACGCGCTGAGCAGAATCGGGGCAAAAGAGAGCGAAACGACAATCGACATCAGCACAAACAGATCATAGCCGCTGGGGTCAGCGATGTTGAGGACCGCCTGCCCTATCACGATGCCGACCATTTGCACCATCATGTAGGCCGACAGCGTCTGACCCCGGTTCTCGTTCGACGCGGAGTTGTTGAGCCAGCTTTCAGCAACCACGTACACGCCGGAGAAGCAAAACCCCACGACAAAGCGCATCAAGGCCCAAGCGATAGGCGTTACGAAAACGGCATAGATGAGAAAGGCCGCAGAAATCAGGGACGCAAGCGCCGCGAACACCCGCACGTAACCGACCCGGCGGATCATCTGCGGCGCCATCCACGAGCCACCCAGAAAACCCGCGAAATAGGCCGACATCACGTAACCCATAAGGGTCGGATCGAACGCCTCAAGATTGCCGCGCACGCCCAGAAGCGAGCCTTGCAAGCTGTTCCCGACCATCAGCATACCGATGCCGAGGAAGAGCGCCCATGAGTTACTGAATACCTGTATCATGCGCGTCCCTTACGCCTGCGAACAGCCGATTGAAAATACAATAACGACATAAGACTTCGCAAAAGAGTTATCGGCGCGCAAAAAAAACGGCGACACCGGAGTGCCGCCGTTTGTGGTCGCATAATCCAGCCTGCGCTTTAGATTGCCGCGCCCGGATCAACGCCCAGTTCACGCATCACTTCGATCGTCAGCTGGCCCTGGGCAATGCCCTTCGTGCGCTGATAGCGACGGATCGCTTCCATCGTGCCACCACCGAGAACACCGTCGATGGAGCCGGGGTTGTAGCCTTTTTCACGCAACGCAACCTGAAGCTTCTGAATCAGCTCGGGCGACGCGTTGGTGTTGCACAGGATAGGACGCCATTCCATTTTGCCCGCAGCTTCTTTTTTGACCTCGTAGACCGTCTCGTACTGAGCGGGGATCTCGATCTTCTTGACGCTGGCGGGGGTTACGAGTTTACGCACCTTAACGGTACGGCTTTTCGCAGGAATCTCGACTTTGCGGGTCTTTGGCGGCTCAACCATCACCTTGACTTCAACTTTTTCAGTCTTGGCCGGGATGACTTTGGTGATCGTGCGCGGCGGAACTTTGATGACGCGCTTTGAAACGACCTTGTATTCCGCTGGAACGTTCACAAGACACATGATCTCGCCGGTGGCTTCGTCATAGCGCTGGATCGGGCCTTCGCCCTTTTTCCATGTGCTGTAAGCCTCACGGATCTTAACTTTCTCTTCTGTCTCTTCGTAAACGGCGTCGACCACTTCCTGAACTTCGCGCTCAGGCTCGACTACGACCGTTTCAAAGCGCGTCTCAAAGACGGCCGGGACGATTTCCAGCTCTTCAGACGCCGTCTGGACTTCAACGGTTTCTTCTATCGTCTCGTAGCGTGCTTCAACAACTTCGAGCTTCTCGGTCGCTTCCTTGACAAGCACTTTGTTCGCCACACGTTTGGTCGTGCCGGGAATGAAGACGCGGGCGTAGCATTCGCCTGCTCTCGCATCCGGTGGCAGCAGCTCGGTTGCCGCAGCGTATTGTGCGTCGATTTCTTCTTGGCTTTGCGCGAGTGCAACGCCGGATGTTCCCATGATGAGCGCACATGCGAAAACGAGCTGTGCCTGAGTGTTCTTGAAAGTCATATCTTCTCCTCCGATACGGTGGTCCTTGAACGGGAGGTTATCCACCGCGTTCGTGTACGTAGCAGATCATTGCCAAGACAGGGCGGCAAGAGCAAGCCTGTTCTCGTCTGAAAACAATGATTTGAACCGCTGAAGCGGCGAATTTCAGATCAGATTTCTCAATGTGGCAAAAGCAAGGAGCCATCGCCATAAGAGTAAAATCTGTATTGTCGCGCGATTGCGTGCGCATAAATCTTATGGGTATTATCCAAGCCCATCAGTGCGCTGACCAGCATAAACAGTGTTGATTTGGGCAGATGAAAATTGGTCATCAATCCGTCAATCGAACGGAAACGATAGCCCGGCGTGATGAAGATGTCCGTGGAACCGCTCCAGGCGCGCAAATTACCGCGCGCATCAGCCGCAGTCTCAAGCACACGCAAAGATGTTGTTCCAACGCTTATTATTCGACCGCCGAGTGCGCGCGCCCGGTTGATTTGCGCGGCGGTCGCCTCTGAAATAGCGCCAATCTCAGAATGCATGACGTGATCCGCCGTCGAATCGACCTTCACCGGCAGGAAAGTTCCCGCACCGACGTGCAGCGTGACGGTCGCTGTCTCCACGCCCCTGTCCGCGAGGGCCGACAGCAACGATTCGTCGAAATGCAGTGCGGCGGTGGGGGCGGCGACCGCGCCGTCTTTCTCGGCGAAAACCGTCTGATAATCGTGAAAATCATCCTCGTCCGACGCACGGCGCGCCGCGATATAAGGGGGTAGCGGCATTGTCCCCGCTTCGACAATCGCGAGGTCGAGATCCGGGCCGCTCAGGTTGAACGAAAAGACCAGCGTTCCGTCCTCACGTTTGCTGCTCACACGCCCTGTCAGCCCGCCGGAGAATTCAACAGCGTCGCCCTCACGCAGGCGGCGGCCCGGTTTGGCGAAGGCGCGCCAGTGCGCGGCATCAAGGCGCTCGATCAGCGTCGCCTCGACCGCCACCACGCTGTCGGCGCGGGTGCGGGTTCCGGCGAGACGCACGGGTAAGACGCGGGTGTCGTTGAAAACTAGCAAATCACCCGCCCGCAAAAGACCGGGCAAATCCGAAACCACATGATCCGCAATCGCCCCGCCATTCGCGACCAGAAGCTTGGCCGCGACGCGCGGGCGCGCGGGCCGCAGAGCGATCAACTCTTCGGGCAGCGTGAAGTCAAAATCAGAAAGCGGATGATCGGCTTGCACACCGCTCATCCGCTCATCCGCATCGCCCGCACCAGATTTTGAGTTACTGGATATCGGCGAGAACTTTCATCGAGATCATTTTGTCCGGATCGGTGACAGTGCCGCCGCCGCCGGAGCCTTTTTTAATCATGTCCACAAACTCCATGCCTGACACGACCTTGCCGAGCACGGTGTACTGGCCGTTCAGGTGAGGCGCGGGGGCGAAGTTGATGAAGAACTGGCTGTCTGCGCTGTTCGGATCGCTGGAACGGGCCATGCCGATGGTTCCGCGCTCGAAGGGTGCGTCGGTGAACTCGGCGTCCAGATTTTTGCCTGACCCGCTGGTTCCCGTTCCTGTGGGATCACCTGTCTGCGCCATGAAGCCGTCGATCACGCGGTGAAAGACAATGCCGTCGTAGAACCCGTCGCGGGCCAGCTCTTTAATGCGGGCGACGTGATTGGGGGCCAGATCCGGGGCCAGCTCGATGACGACATTGCCGTCTTTCAGTTCGATGACAATCGCATTTTCGGGGTCAGCAACAGACACATTGATCTCCTTGAGATTCGCAGATTCGGGGGTTTTCGCCGCTTCGGGCGCGGTCTCGCTCACCGTTACGGGAGCCGTGTTCGCTTCGCTTTTTGTCGTGTCCTCGCCACATCCGGCGACCACCATAACGAGCGCAAGCGCGATCATTCCAAGTTTTGACATCGGCAAAATCCTCAGTTGATTTTCGCGTTGCATACCACGCGCGGCGCTTAGGTCACGGATTTTTTGTTTTCCACGTACAGGATTTATGCGCCCTGCTCTTTGAAACGCCGGATAAGTTTGGTGTTGACCGTCGGTGTCACAAATTTTGACACGTCACCACCGAAGCGGGCGATTTCTTTCACCAGCCGTGACGCAATTGCCTGATGTTCGGCCTCTGCCATCAGAAAGACGGTTTCGACCTCGTCGTTCAGGGCGCGGTTCATGCTGACCATCTGGAATTCATATTCAAAGTCGGACACGGCGCGCAGACCGCGAAAGATGACCTGCGCACCCAAATCCACCGCGTAGAACATCAGCAGATTGTCGAATGCCTCCACCCGGACCGCCGCGTCTGAGGATTCGGAGGGGAGGTTTTCAACCTCGGTGCGCATCATCTCGACACGTTCCGCCGTTTTGAACATCGGCCCTTTGGTGTCATTGGTGGCGACGCCGATGACCAGTTCATCCACCAGCCGCCGCGCCCGTTTGATAACATCAAGATGACCCAACGTGACCGGATCAAACGTACCGGGATAAAGCCCCACTCGCTTCATAATGCGCACTTTCAGAAAGTTGGAGGGCTTGCCTCGGATGTTTTTAGCGGCGGTGACGGTTAAGCGGTCGCCGAACGGATCATGCTTTCGAGCGCCTCGTTGTCATGCTCCAACGCTTCGATCCGCGCTTTGACAACATCACCGATAGAGATCAGCCCGACCAGCTTGCCATCCTTTGTAACCGGCATGTGGCGGAAGCGTCCTGAGGTCATCTTGCCCAGAACCGAGTCCGCGCTGTCATCCGGGCTGCATGTGACGACATTCGAGGTCATCACGCTGGAGACGGGTTGGGTGAGACACGCGCCACCGGTTACGCCCAAGGTACGGACGATGTCACGTTCGGACAGAATGCCCGCCATACTGCCGTCAGCATTGAGGACCAGCAAACAACCGATGCGTAATTCGCTCAATTTGGCGGCGGCATCGGCAAGGCTGGCATCCGCAGTGGTCGACGCGATCTTATCGCTGCCCTTGCGCTGCGAAATTTGAAGTACCTTCATAACCGTGCTCCCTGCGTTAAATATGCTGACATCAATGCAGAAGAGACTAACGGGCAAATGTCGGATGTGGATAGAAGAAACCGGAGCCTGAACAAAAAAAAGCGCCCTCTTTCGAGGACGCTGAAGTTGGATTGAGGCAGGTTTCATACAGGCAAGAAACCTATCGAGCAGTGCGTTATTGGTATCAACTGGAGTTCGTTGTTTGCAAGCAATAAACGCTTTTACGGTGCAAGATGGTCCGCACCCCCATACCAAATTTTGTAATGGTATGAGTCAGATAGCCCCGTCGGTTCGCCTTAGAGCCGGAGCGTAAAAAGCAATGAAGTCATTTTAATTCAATATGTTAAAAAAGAAACTTAATATCGCCTTTTTCACGCCATGTTTACTTGTTGCAGCGCAACACGTAGCGGCGGAACCGCAACACGCGCTTGCTCTCTATGGTGAACCCGCACTGAAAATTGGCTTCGAATCGCTGCCTTATGCAGCGCCCGACGCTGTTCAAGGGGGCCGAATCGCCTATGGAAAGCGGGGGCGATTCGATTCGCTCAACCCGTTTATCACCAAAGGACGCGCACCTTGGGCGATGAGAACGCACGTATTCGAATCGCTGATGGCACGAAACTGGGACGAGCCGTTCACGTTATACGGCCTGATTGCCGAGACGGCGGATGTAGCTGACGACCGGATGAGCGTGACGTTTGCCTTGAACCCGGATGCCCGCTTTGCGGATGGCAGTGCGATCACGCCCGATGATGTGATCTTCTCGATGGAGATATTGCGCGATTCGGGGCGGCCCAATTTCGGCACGTATTATCGACGGGTGGCGGCGGCAGAGGGTGTCGGCAAGCGAAGTGTGCGGTTCAGCTTTAAGCGGCCGGAGCGGGAGTTGCCGCTGCTGCTGGGCCTGATGCCGATCCTGTCGCGGGCGGACTGGGCGGGGAAGGAGTTTGCGGAGACAACGCTGACGCCGCCGATGGGGTCCGGCCCTTACGAGATCGTCGCGGTGGAGCGCGCCGAGCGGCTGACGCTCAAGCGCCGGACCGATTACTGGGGCGCGGCCCTGCCCGTGAATCGCGGAGTTCATAACTTTGATGAGGTCGCGTTCGTGTATTTCCGCGACGGCAATGCGCTGTGGGAGGCGTTTAAAGCCGGGCTTATCGATGTGCGGCAGGAGGATGATCCGAACCGCTGGGCGGACGGCTATGATTTTCCGGCGGCGCGGGACGGGTTGATCGAGCGGGGTACGCTGGCGCATGGCAGGCCGACGGGGATGCACGGGTTTACCTTCAATACCCGCAAGCCGATCTTCGCCGACCGCAAGGTGCGAGAGGCGCTGACCCACGCGTTTGATTTCGAGTGGATAAACACGGCGCTGAACCGAGGGGCATATCAGCGGATCACCAGTTATTTCGGCAACTCAACGCTGGGCTTTGAAGGCGAGGCGAAGGGGATCGAGCGCGAACTGCTGCTGCCTTTCGCCGACTCACTGCCCGCAGGAACACTCGACGCGGGCTATACGCCGCCGGTATCGGCTGGAGACGGCCGTAACAGGGCGAACCTGCGCAAGGCTGCCGATTTGCTGCGCGCGGCGGGCTGGACGGTGCGGGACGGGGTATTGCGCAATGAAGACGGCGCGCGATTCGCTTTTGAAATCCTGCTCAATTCCGGCAAGGACGAGCGAATCGCCGCCAACTTCGCCACCTCGCTGCGGCGGCTTGGCATTGATGTGCGGCTGAGGCTGGTTGAAAGCGCGCAATATCAGGCGCGACTCACCACCTATGACTTCGATATGATTCTGCGCCGCTGGGGGTTGTCGCTGTCACCGGGGGCGGAGCAGAGGTTCTATTTCGGCGCGCAGGGAATCGCCGAACACGGGACGCGTAACTATATGGGCGCGAAAAACCCGGCGATTGATGCGATGATAGAAAAAATATCCGGTACGGATGATGAGGAGATTTACCACGCCGCGATCCGCGCGCTGGACCGTGTGTTGACCGCAGAGCGCTACGTAATTCCGCTTTGGTTTGAAGGTGTTGAGCGCTTTTCTTGGTGGAAACCGTTAAAAAAGCCTGACCGAACAGCATTGTACGGATACCGCCCCGAAGTATGGTGGATAGACGATTAATTATAAAAACCTTGGTTAATCGTTTGCTTTGGTAAGTCTTTATTAACTCCGTTCGGGCAAATTCATAGCCATCGATGAAGTCCCCCAAACAAGACTTCTATCGGCCGTAGAACATCTTCTCTGTCCCGAAGATATTCGCCAAGCGGCACCCGAAAACCCGTGCTCCCCCGGCACGGGTTTTCTTACGTTCAGGCATTGGATTCTGCGCCAATAGGCAAATGCCCTCGCCCCGGCCCTCTCCCGAAGGGAGAGGAGGAAGACAGGGCGGTATCAGCCGTTGTTCGATTCGCGGATCTTTGCGGCGGCTTCTTTGTCGAAGGTGACGCCTTTTTCGGCCAGCATCGTGTCCAGCTCACCGGACATCGTCATCTCGGTAACAATGTCACAGCCGCCGACGAATTCGCCTTTGACGTAGAGCTGGGGCGTGGTGGGCCAGTTGGTAAAGTCCTTGATGCCCTGACGCATTTCGTCGCTTTCGAGCACGTTCACGTCTTGGTACGTGACGCCCATGTAGCCGAGGATCTGGCTGACGCGGCTGGAGAAGCCGCATTGGGGGAAGTCTTTATTGCCCTTCATGAACAGGACCACGTCGTTGGTGTCGACGGTCTGTTTAATTTGGTCGAGAATGGCTTGGTCGCTCATGTCGTTTTCCTTACTTATGGTCGTCTGACCAGATTTTCGCGTATTCTTGGCTGTCGGACGGGACGCTCCAGACGGTGGCGTGGCCGCCGCGTCCGGATTGCATTTCCGCCCCAAGGATGTGGGGGTCGCCCTTACCGTTGGGGCGCGCGCGCAGGGATTTGGGGCTGATGAGCCAAATCACGCCGAACAGGCCCGCAAAGCCGGCCACGAACAGGATAATGGCGTAGATCGCGCCCGTCATCACTCAGGCACGCCGGTTTGCAGGGCCAGCGCGTGAAGCTCGCCCGCCGCGCCGTCCATCTTACCCTTGAGTGCCGCATAGACAGCCTGATGCTGCTGTACCCGGTTCTTGCCCGCGAACGAGAGATCGAGAACGGTGGCCGCGTAGTGATTGCCGTCCCCCGCGAGGTCACGGATCTCAACGGTGGCATCGGGGAACGACTCCTTGATGAGCGTTTCGATAGCAGCGGCTTCCATAGGCATGGGCGGGTCTCCGGGTGGTGTGCGTTAGCACTGTCTTACCCTGACTTGCCATGCGTATCCAGAGGTGTTGGAAGCGGCGTTGAATGGCCATCACATGTTCGTGAGATCAGGGCACGACATGATGACGATCAAGAAAACGGAGGCAAAATCGTTCAAAAACCCTGATTAGTTGAAAATACAAAGTACACATCTTAAAAAAATCGATTAATTTTATTTGTTTACTTCATAAGACGCTCGTACATCGAACTATTTTAGTCAATTTTAATAATCTTACACTAGATTATCCACATCGTTAATTTTAGAGATGAGATTTAAAATGGATAGCATTACACGATTTCTTTCTAAAAAAGATGGCAGCGTTGCAATCATTGGCGCGTTCACTTTGCCGGTCATAGCAGGATTTTTCGGAATTGGACTTGAAGTCGGGATGTGGCAATCGGCCCGTTCTGATCTGCAAGCCGCCGTCGACGCGACCGCCAGGGCAAGCGCCATTGAGCTGGAAGCGACTAAAGATAAAAGCAAAGCGCGCTCGGTCGCTTATGCTGCGGCCATCGTCAATGATCTTGACCTTTCCAGTCTGAACATCTCGTTCGAGCAACACGGCGATAATGAAGCGGTTGCGGTGAAAGCATCCAGGATCATGCCCAGATTTTTCTCATCCCTTTATAGCAATTCCGATACACAAGTCGTCACGGCAGCTGCTGCGGCCTATTCCGCTACAGCGAAGATCGGTGCGTGTATTCTGGCCCTTAAGGAAAACGGCATGGGCATAGCGCTGGCCGGTACGTCGGATATTATCGCGACAGGGTGTAGCGTCCACTCCAATGCGAAGCGTGTTGACAGTTTCGGGGCTGGCGGCTCGGCGCATGTGGTGGCGGAATGCCTGACCACGGTCCAAACATCGCAAGTGAATGCAAAAAATTACACGCTGAACACCTGTGACGATATTGAAGACATGGCAGACCCGATCGTCGATCCTTATGCCTCTGTCCCGATCCCGACCACGGGCAATGGCGATAGTGCGATTGTCGGGCCTTATATCGACATGACCACGCAGACGTACAAAACCTCGGCAAACGGCGATGTAATCGGCAGCGGGGTCTATAAGCACGTTCTCATAAACTCGGATACCGTCATTGATGATGGCGCGACGATTGTGATCGATAGCGGGACGCTGGAGTTCAAAGGCAATAATTCCGCGACCGGCAAGAACGTGACCTTCATTTTCATCGACAGCAAATTGAAAACCGGGTCGCAGTTCGACCTGAAGCTCCACGCGAAAAGCTCCGGAACCTATGCCGGTCTGATATTCGCGGGCGACCGGAACGCGCATATGGAATATCAGACGATTACCGGCGGCGCGGCGACGGAACTGGTCGGAGCGATTTATTTTCCGGGTGACTCGCTGAGCATGGTGGGCGGTTCGCAGGCCACAAGCGGTTGCTTCCATGTCATTGCCGCCGAACTTTCACTCGCCGGTCATGCGGCATTCGGGAATGTCTGCGGCGGCGCCGGGACGAAAACAATCGGAGAAGACTCAGCGGGCGGTATTAAATTCGTGAAACCAACTGGAGGTCCGGTATGAGACAGTCATTTATACTGACACTTTCTGTGATGGAGCGGGCAAAGCAGGCATCCCGGAGCATCGGGCGTTTTCAACGGGGGCGGAGCGGTTCGATCGCCGTCGAAGGGGCGATGTTCCTGTCGCTGATCTGCTTTGGAGCGATGCAGTTGATCTCGATCAAAAGCACAAGCGACATGCGCAGCCGGATGGGGGATGCGCTTCATGTTTCGGCGCAGTATATCTCGCAAGGCGGAACCGACCTGTCACGCCTCGAAACGCTGTTCACGCAGAACTATGGCAGCACACCGGATTCGATAGATACATCCATCATTTGCGCCGCGCCTCCGGTGACACTTAACGACGGTTCGCTCGACACCGACAAGGAGACTGTCGAAGCATACGCGGTGTACGGCACAGTAAAAAAGCCGAACGCACAAAAGCCGAATGGCGACTGGGCAAATTGCAGCGAAACGCATCCGTACAGGTTCCTCGACCTGAAAGTCAGCGATGAAGCGCCGAAGATGCTTAACGAAAAAAGCGAGCTTATGACATCGCGGCTGCGCATCCGGATTTAGAGTATTCTGAACGATATAAGGATCATTTCGGATAGTCTAACTTCTTGTTTATCCCGCCTGATCGCCGTTCATTCAGGCGGCTTTCATTGTTAAGAGACACTTTCGGTTTATCATCGTTCCATAAATTTTGAACAGCCCCCGCGCGCAACCGCCGGAATGCTGACGCCTTATTGTCAGAACTGATTGCGTGATTATGGCGGTCACAGGACATTTGAAGAATTTATACGGAGATACTGACATGGCTCGTAAATTCAAAAACCGCGAAGCACCAAACCC
>CALDZQ010000272.1 GCA_937944035.1 uncultured Neomegalonema sp.
GGTCTCGACATTGGCCACATGCACCGCCGCGCCCGCCGTGCCGTAATGCACGCGATAGCCGCCGGGGTGCAGGTCGTGCTTTGGATCGCGGGCGCATAGCGTGATGTCGCGGGCGGCATCTTTCAGCGCCTTGTCGATCACTGCCGCCGGATAGCGCATCCGGCCATCGTCGGGCGAATACACCGCCCCATAGGCGGTCATCGCATCAATACCGCTCTGCGGGGCGAGGCTGAGTCCGATCTCGTCGAGAATTTGATAGGCCGCGCTGTGAATGCGCTGCACATCGGAATCGCTGAGCGGTTTGTACTTGCCGCCCTCAAGTCCCGCACGGATCGGGCGCATTTCTTGGGTCAGCGGGGCTTCACGCATGGCTTTACGGGCAGCGCGGCCACCGGAACGGCGGGAGGTCTTTTCAAGTGTCTCGGTCATGATCGTCTCTCTGAACAGGGCTGAAAAATAGGGGTTTTCAGGTTCAAAGAGGCGGCGCTTGCCTCGGATGCGAAGGTGCAATGGCTGAAAGCGTGGGGCGCGGGTCGGCGACCGATGTCAATCGGCCGATCCATCCGGTGTGAAATCTTCTTAGACGCATTCCGTACCCTGCGACAATATTGCCGGGTTATGGTGTGCGCAGGGTCAGGGCGTGGCGCGCTCATTTGCGACACGATGAGGCGTTTGCGACAAGCGGGTTGCCGGTGTTATTTTTTCATCATTCCCGGATCAAAAACCTGCCGCCATCTTTCGCCTTTCAGCGGGGCAGGGGGCGCCAATTCACCCGCAACGAATGTCGCGCGTTTTTTCGACATATCGGATTGATAGGTTCCGGAATCCTCAATCTTCTCGCCGGGCTTTAAAGTCCGCATGATCCGTTTGGCTGCCTTGGGCTTTGTTGGTTTTTTAGCCATGTCTGATCTTCCCGGTTCAAATAAAAAACTCCGGCGAGGCATAGCACCCGCCCGCCGGATATTACATCGCTTTAAAAATCTATTGTCCGCGCGTGACGCGATAGAGGCCGCCCTCCGGGTCATCGGTCACAAACCAGAGCGCACCCGCCGGACCCGTGCGCACATCACGGATGCGCCCGAACTGGCCGACAAACAGACGCTCCGCCTCGCGATAACCGTCTCCCTCTTGCACCAACCGCGCGATCAGGCCGGCCCGCAATGCGCCGACGAACAGGTTATCCTGCCACTCCGGAAACTGTGTGCCGCGATAAATCGTTGCGCCGGAAGGGGCGATGGACGGATCCCAGTAGTGCAGCGGCTGCTCCATGCCCGCTTTGCTGGTTCCCTCACCAATCGTAAAGCCGCTATAATGGCGACCATAGGAGATCACGGGCCAGCCGTAGTTTTTGCCCGCTTCGCTGTGATTGACCTCATCCCCGCCCCGTGCGCCATGCGAGACGGTGATGAGCGCGCCGTCGGAAGGTCGTTTAACCGCTCCTTGCGGGTTGCGGTGGCCATAGGACCAAATCTCAGGCTGCGCGCCTTGCTGTCCGGTGAACGGATTATCGGCGGGGACCGTGCCATCACGGTTGAGGCGGATCACCTTACCGTTATGCAGCGACAAATCTTGCGCCTTTTCGCGGTCGCCCCGATCTCCGATGGTCATCCACAGCGTGCCGTCATCCGCGAAAATGATGCGCGAGCCGAAATGCACCCCTGCGCCACTTTCGTCTTTCTGGCGGAAAATCACACTCAGGTTTTCAAGCGCGCCCCCGTCTTCGGACAGTTGCGCACGGGCCAGCGCCGTGCGGGCGCTGCGAAAACCAACGGGTTCGGAATAGGTCAGATACACATCGCGCGTGGTCGCGAAATCGGGGGCGACGGCAATCTCCAGCAAGCCGCCCTGGCCGCGCTCGGCAACGTCGGGGACGCCTGAAACACTGCGCATTGTCCTGTCAGCGCCCACCAGTTGCAAGCGGCCCGCCCTTTCGGTCACAAGCATCGCGCCGGATGGCAGGAACGCCACAGACCACGGATGTTCCAACGGCCCCGCAAACCGTTTCACCTCAACCGTGCCGATGGCGGTTTCCGATGTTTCGGCATACGCGACAGGGGCCGCGATCAGTGCTGTAATGAAGGCGAGGGCGGAAAAGCGCATAGCAGGATCTCCGGTTGTTGATACCGGCAGATATAGGACGCGGCCTCGCTTAAAAAAGCGGGGGCAGCCTCACAAAATCCGCTGCCAACCGCTGCGCGCAAAGGTGATGTTCGGCGCTGCGGCTCTGGCTGCGTCTTCCATCGCCGTGATGGCCGCGTCGGTGCGTTCCGGATCGTGATGGGTCATCAGGATATGCTTCGCCCCGGCCAGACTTCCGATTTCAAGGCTTTGTTGCCATGTTGAGTGGCCCCATCCTTTTCGCGTGGCGATCTCGTCATCTGTGTAGGTCGCATCGCAAATCAGCAGATCACTGCCGCGCGTCGCCTCCACGATTCCGGCATCAATCCCAGCCTCGCCCGCTTCATGGTCAGAGGCAATGCAGATAACACTTTCGCCGCTCTCAATCCGCCAACCGGCCGCCCCGTCAGGGTGGTTCAGCTCGAACGGGCGCGCCGTGCCGCCGATGCCCAACGCAACCGCTGAACCCGCGTCGGGCGCGTGCAGATCAAGGCCGTGGAAATGGATCATACTGGGGAAAACAGGCGGGGACATCAGGCACTCCAGAGTCCCGCGAAACACTTCACCATCGGTCTGATTGGCGTGCCAAATCCGCATTTTCGTCTTGCCGCAGAGCAAAGGCTCAAAAAACGGCAGACCGCAAATATGGTCCAGATGAAGATGCGTCAACAGCAGGTCAATCACCTTGGGCCGATCATCCCCGCGCGCCATCAATGACTGGCCGAGCGCCCGGAATCCCGACCCGGCATCAACCACCAACAGGCCACGTTCTGTCTCAAGGCTGAAACAGGTGGTATCGCCCCCGAATTCGATTTTATCAGCGCCCCCTGAGAAAATCGAACCCCGCGCACCCCAAACGGTGAAAGTTATGTCGGATGAATCGCTCATTTTATGGCGGCTCTGTACACCGCATCCCGGCTTTCCGCCAGAGGGTTCAAGCGTAATTCGGCAATGCGCGACAGCATGACCTGCGCCGCATGACGCAGATCGATATAAAGTTGCTGCCCGTTCGCGATATTGGCAAAGCGCCTCTCGGCTTCATCAAGATCAGCATCGCGGTAAGCGGCCAGCGCCTCCTGCCAGCTGTCCCGTTGGTCCTGAAATCCCTTGTTTTTGGCCAAGTGCTGATCGCCGACGACCGTGAAGATATTCAGCGGCGCGTCGCTGCGGCCCAGAACCTCGACCCGGTCAATCTCGATCAGCGCGAAATCGCTGACCTGTGCGGCCGTTTCCTCGCCGATCAGAATGTCGATCTCATACAGCTTGGTCAGCCCCTCCAACCGCGAGGCGACATTCACAGAGTCACCGATACAGGTGTAATCAAGGCGCTTTTTTGCCCCGATCCTGCCGACACTACAGGGTCCGGTATTCACACCGATCCCGATGCGGGCGGCCGGCAAGCCGTGCGGATGATTATCGATGCGCATTTTTCCGGCGGCCTCGACCAAACCCAACGCGCCGCGAACGGCCCCTCTCGCATGGTTTTGATCCCTGCGTGGCGCATTCCAGAATGCCATGATGGCATCCCCGATGAACTTGTCGATTGTGCCGCGTTCCGCAAGGATAACCTCCGTCATCGGGGTCAAATAACCGTTCAACCATGCTATAAGCTCCTGAGGCGGTAACACGGATGATATGCTGGAAAAGTGACGAATATCACAAAATAGGATCGAAAGCTCCCGCTCCTCGCCTCCGGGACTCATGTGCTTTGCGGGATCTTTGGCGATTTCCTCGATCACATCGGGCGCGACGAAATGCTCGAATTGCTGCCGGATTTCACGCCGCTCTCGGCGCGCACCCAAATAGTCAATGCCCGCTCCCGCACTCCACGCCGCCATTCCCGCAAACATCGGAATTGTCGGACCCAAGATAAGACCGTTGTCGCGGAAGGCCAGGAAACTGAGCATCGGAATTGCCGCGACGCCGCAGATTGACAGGATGGCTGACCATCCGTAGCCGCCAAGCAAGATTGCCAGCGCGATCAATATGCCCAGCACCCATGCCGCCGTGCGCTCCGCCCCCGCCGCCCAATCCGGCCGCGTCAGGCTGTCGCCACTGAGCAAGTGCTCCAGAACCTCCGCGTGGACCTCCACCCCCGGAACCCCGCTGCTCATCGGCGTCGCCACAATATCGCTTAGCCCCGGCGCCGTTGCGCCTACGAGAACGATATGGCCATCAATCCGGTTGCGTAAGGACGGATCGGGCGCAGTCCCTGACAAGATCGAGGCTGCCGAGATCATGCGCTCCGGGACCGATCCGCTATAGCGGACCCAAATGCCCCCGTCCGCCGTCACGCTCAGCGGCATATCGCCGACACGGATGCCGGTCATGGCGGGGGCGACGCTGCCATCAATCTCGCCCCCCGCGTCAGAACTGCGCAGCAGATACCCGCCCGCCCCTTGCGCCACCCGCAACAGCTCAAGCGAAAACGACGGGATCACCTGATCCCCGATCCGCGATACCAGCGGCACACTGCGGATAATTCCGTCTTCGCGGTCCCGTGGCGTCAGCGTCACCGACCCCGTCCCCGCCGCCGCGTTTGAGAGAATGCCGCGATTTATATCGGCCCCTTTGAAAACCGCAATCCGCGCGGTCGGGTCAGAGCCGAGGATTGAGGGCTGCACCTTGATCTGCGGATGGCGGACGCTTCCGTCGCGCGTCAAAATCACCCCCAGCACCGACGGAGTGTCGCCCAGTACCTCAGCAAACACGGCGTCGTGGCTGGGCGCGGGGATTGGTGCAAGGGCTGGGGCGACGCCAAACAAAGACGCCGCCCGCGCAATCTCTTCCGGCGAGGTCCGGTCCGGCTCGGAAAAGACCATATCGAAGCCGATGGCTCTGGCCCCCATCGCCGTGAGGCGCTCGCTCAGGGCGGCTATGACCGGGCGGGGCCAGGGCCACTGGCCGTAGCGTTCGAGCGCGGGCCGGTCGATGGCAACGATCCGCACGGGGACGGCGGGGTCATAGGGACGCGGGGCAAGGCGCTGGAAAGCGTCGAACGCCGCATTGTCCAGCCGCCGCACGAAAGGGGCATTCTGCCATGTCAGCAGCGAGATCAACGCAGTGACGAGAAGCGCGGCGAGGGCCGCCCTGCGCCGGGCTTTGGAGGCCGCGCTCATCCCGCGTCAGGGCCTGCGGTCGCCGCCGAAGATGCCGCTCGCGCGCAGGGCCGCGCCGCCGTCACCTGCCGACTGGAAGTCGATCTGCCCCCCGGTCGCGAGGGCGGAAGCGGCGGTGCTGTCCCCAAAGAATGACCCGGCCACGCCCACATTCACCGCCGGGCGGCCCGCGCCCGCGCCGGTGTTCAGCAGGGTGCCCGCATAATGCGGCGCGGCGGAACCGGCCCCGATGCCTGCCCCGTCAACATCCACATCGAAATCATATCCG
>CALDZQ010000273.1 GCA_937944035.1 uncultured Neomegalonema sp.
CGTCGGGGCGATCCTGATATTTGCCGCCATGAGGCTCAAACCCGCATGACGCCTCTGGAAAGCATCATTCGCAGCCAGATAACCGCGAACGGGCCGATGAGCGTGGCCGAATACATGAGCCTGTGCCTCGGCCACCCGGAGGATGGCTACTACATCACCCGCGACCCGCTGGGCAAAGGCGGGGATTTCACCACGGCCCCTGAAATCAGTCAGATGTTCGGCGAGATTATTGGCCTGTGGCTGGCGCAGGCATGGACGGATCGGGGATCGCCCTCGCCCTTCATCCTCGCCGAGCTTGGCCCCGGTCGCGGGACGCTGATGGCCGATGTCTTGCGCGCGGCGGGCAAGGTGAAAGGCTTCACCGATGCGGCAGCCCTGTGGCTGGTCGAGACCTCGCCCGCCTTGCGGCAAAAGCAGTGGGAAGCGCTGTCGGCGTATCAGCCGCAATGGGCGGATACGCTGGCCGATGTGCCGGAGGGGCCGCTGTTCCTGATCGCGAATGAATTCATCGATGCGCTGCCGATCCGGCAATTTATGATCCAAGACGGCGCGCTGTGCGAGAGGGTTATCGGTTTGCAGGACGATGCGCTGACCTTCGGCCTGACACCGCCGCTCTCCACCCGCGAGGGTGTGCCGGAGGGCGCTGCGGACGGCGCGATATACGAGACCTGTCCGGCGGGCCGCGCGGCGGCCACGCAAATCGGTGAGCGGCTGGCGAAAGATGGCGGGGCCGCGCTGTTGATCGATTATGGCCATGCTGTTGCGAAGGCCAGCGGTGATACGCTGCAAGCGGTGAAGGATCATGCCTATGCTGATGTGCTGGCCGATCCCGGAACCGCTGACCTGACCGCCCATGTGGACTTTTTGGCCCTCTCAAAAGCCGCCGAAAACGCGGGCGCGACCAGTTGGGGCGTGCGTGCGCAGGGGCCGTTGCTCGAATGGCTCGGCATCCGTCTGCGCGCGGCGATGCTGGCCAAGGCGCGCCCTGAACAGCGCGAAGTGGTTCAGCGGGCACTTGATCGCCTGACAAAGCCCGATGCGATGGGTAGTTTATTTAAAGCGCTGGCGCTGACGGGCGACGAAATCCCGCCCGCAGGTTTTGCAGAGGATGTTGGTATATGATCGAAATGCTGCAAACTGAAGAACTCGGCGCTGTTGAGGGTATCAAACACGCTTTCTTCACCCGCGCGGGCGGTGTTTCCGAAGGCATCTACGCCTCGCTGCAATGCGGGCGCGGGGCCACAGATGACACCCGCGATAATGTTGCGAAGAACCGCCTGCTGGCGTCGCGGGCGCTGAAAGTGCCGCGCGAGAATCTGCTGTCTTGTTATCAGCATCACAGCATTGATGTGGTCACTGTCACGACCCCGTGGCGTCCGGGCAAGCCGCCCAAGGCGGATGCGATGGTGACGGACAAGCCCGACATCGCGCTGGGCATCCTGACCGCCGATTGCGCACCTGTGCTGTTCAGCGACCCCAAGGCCAAGATCATTGGCGCGGCCCATGCGGGCTGGAAAGGGGCGCTTGCCGGCGTGTTGGAGGCGACGGTCGAAGCGATGATCGCGCTGGGCGCAGAGCGTCAGCGGATTTTGGCCGCGATAGGCCCCTGCATCTCGCAAGCGAATTATCAGGTCGACAGCGCCTATCGGGAGCGGTTTGTGGAGGCGGACACGGCGAACGGGGCGTTCTTCCGCCCCGACCCTGAAAAAGCTGAACACTACCGCTTTGACCTCTCCGGCTACGCCCGCGCCCGCCTGCGCGCGAATGGCGTCAAGCAGGTCGAGATCGCGCCGCACTGCACTTATGGTGACGCAGAGCGGTTTTTCTCTAACCGCCGCGCGTTGCATCGCGGCGAGGGCGATTACGGGCGGGGGCTGTCGGCGATTATGCTTACGAAGTGGGCATCGTAACAAAGAAGGCAAACCGGACGCTGCGCCTTATTCGCTGTTAAATTGCCCCGCAATGGCCTGAAACGCGCCCGCGTTGCGCCGCTTGCGAACGGCTATCTGTTCCTCGAAGACGCCAGATGCAGTGCGTCGTATTTAGAGGAGATAGCCCGATGAAAAAATTCGCCCCCGCGCTGACCGCCGCCCTTATTCTTGGTGCAACCGGTGCTTCCGCCCATGATTACAGCACCTATGGCCAAACGAGCCACGGTCATTCGACGACAAGCTATACCGCGCCCACCGTTGATCTCGGCCCGATTGAATACGTTCAGCCGCAATCGACAACCACCACAAGCTATGTGGCCCCCGCGACCACCAGCACCTATGCGCCGTATCAGCCGTCGACATCGACCTACAGCTACAGCACAACGCCGGCGACCACCTATACGGCGGCTGCAACGACGACATATACCGCGCCCGTGACCAGCTATACGACCACGCCAAGCTACACACGGCCCGCGTATACGGCCCCTGCATACACGACGCCGACATACACGGCCCCTACATACACGACGCCGACATACACCACGCCAGCATACAGCGCGCCCGCATACACAACGCCGATATACAGCACACCAACATACACTGTGCCGCGCTACGTCGCGCCCACTGTGATCGCGCCGACCTATGGCAGCCGCATCGCCTACGCGCCGCGCTATGACGGTCGCGATAACGTGCGCTCGCGCATTCAGCGTCAACGTGACCGGATCGAGCGCGCCGCCGCACGAGGTGATCTGCGTCCCCGCGAGCAAAACAAGCTGATGAACCGGATGCAGGACATCCGCCAGACCTTCCGCGCCTACCGCAAGAATGACGGCGTTATCAGCAGGGGCGAAGAAGCTGAACTGCTGGCGATGTTGGACCGCCAAAGCCAGCGCATCCGCCGCCTTGCCAATAATGATCGCGTTGTTCGCGGTCATGGCGGTTACAGCAGCTACCGCGCTCACTGAGCGTAAGACAGCATCGGCGCGTTCTTTCCGCGCCGATGCCATAAAGTTGAGCGGCAGTCATAAAGATCTGAAATAAATGTGTAATTTCTGATGAAATGGCGGATTTTTACGCCTGTCTTCAAATCTTTTAATGCCGACGCCTTTCTCTTGTCTGATTTTGGCATATGTTTGTGTCGTTGGTTGGTAGCAGTACAGAGGATAGAATTATGAGAGTTTTGAGAAACTTGGTACGTGCAGGGGCTATCGTCCTTGCCATCGCCGGCGGTTCGCTTACCGCTAAACCCGCGCAAGCCGATGGCGGCGCAGTTGTCGCCGGGATCGCCGGCGGATTGATTTTGGGAACGCTGATCGGTTCGACCGCAAACGCGAACCAGCGCTACTACGCGCCATCTCAAACATACCGTGCGCCTGCGCAAAGATATTACGCACCGGCGCCAACCTACTACGCGCCCGCGCCCGTCTACTATCCGCGCGCCTACATCGCGCCGACCATTTCGTTTAACTACGGCTTTTCAAATCGCCGCCATTACGGCAAGCGTTTCTACCGTGGTGGTCGCCACTATCGCGGCGCGCGTCACTACCGTGGTCACAGAGGCTATCGCCACCATCGTGGTCATGGCCGTCGCCACCACTAATCTCTAAAATTGATACCGGCCATTTCACGCCGCTCCTTCGGGGGCGGCGTTTTCTGTTTCGATATGTTTCACGCCCTTCACGCGCTCTCACATCGGCGTTGAGTGACTGGATTCCGCCTGATTTGAGCACCAGATTATCTTCATCGAATTAATCGCTTCAGGAGACTGTTATGATGCTTTCCCGCCGCAGCGCCCTCATGGGTATGACCGCACTTGCCATTGCCGCCCCTGCGGCATCCGCCTTCGCGGCCCCTTCATCGTCGCTGATCGATAATTACTGGAGCGCTTCGGGGTCTGCTGACAGTGTCGACCACAGCGCATGGGGCGCTTTTCTATCCAGCTATGTCCGCCCCGGCAGCGACGGCGTGAACCGTGTTGCCTATGGCAGCGTGTCAGCGGCCGATAAGCAGGCGCTGAAAGGCTATCTCGCGATGCTGGAGAGCAGTGACCCGACCAGCCTGACCCGCGATGCGCAGATGGCGTTCTGGATCAACCTCTACAATGCCAAGACCGTTGATCTGGTCGTGGACGCTTATCCCGTCTCGTCGATCAAGCGGATCAAGGGCGGCCTGTTCAACAATGGCCCCTGGGATGAGAAAGTGATGAATGTTGCGGGTCGTCCGCTGTCGCTGAACGACGTTGAGCACGGCATTTTGCGCCCGGTCTGGAACAACGATCCGCGCATCCACTATGCGGTGAACTGCGCCTCCATCGGCTGTCCGAACCTTGCGCTCCAGCCCTTCACATCGGCCAATCTCGCGTCGATGCTGGACCAGTCGGCGCGTGACTTCATCAACCACCCGCGCGGCGCGGATGTGTCCGGAGGCCGTTTGGTCGTCTCCTCGATCTTTGCGTGGTATCAGAGCGATTTCGGCGGCAGTGACGCGGGCGTGATCGATCATATGAAACAATACGCAAGCGGCCCGTTGGCATCAGGACTGGCGAGTGTTTCATCGATCTCCGACGACCGCTACGACTGGAACCTGAACGCTATCTAACCCGTCTGTCTGAACCGGGTGAGTGCGGCGGTGGCTATGCTGCGCACGCCCGGTTTGGTCAGTGCCTTATAGGGCAGGGGGCGGCTGACTTCGATTGCGGCCACGCCTATGCGGGCGGTCAGCGCGCCGTTGATCGCCCCTTCTCCGGCCCTCCGTGACAGTTTGGCCAGCGCTCCGCCGCCCAGCACGGCGCCGAAAAAATCATCCCCCAGCGCAATCATCCCCGTCGCGGCCAGATGCACGGCAACCTGCTTGAGCAGCCGCCACGAACCCAGCCATCCGGCCCGTCCGCCATACACTTCCGCAATTTCGCGCACCATGCGGACGTTAAAGTACAACACCGCCGCCGCGTCCAGTATCCCGGCGGGCAGCAACGCGGTCGCCGCCGCAACACTGCGCGCCCCGCGTTGGGCGGCTGTGGAGGCCCGCGCATCCAGATGCTGCATCGCCTCAACCTCGATCAGCGTCAGCAGTGTCTCGGCATCCGGCGCATCACCTTCGCGCAGCCGGATTTCATCACGGGCGCGGTCAAAATCCGGGCGGTTACGATAAAGGTTTTCAATATCGCCCTTGACCCGCGAGGCGGCAATCCGGTCCCGCGCCTCCCATGCCGTCTCTGCCCGCTGGCGGACATCATCGACCTTACCCATCCGCGACAGCGCGGCCAGTTCGCGGAACACGAATAAAAACAATCCCGCAAGAACGATCACCCCCAGCGCCAGCGCCACGCGCCCCAACCAGACGTTCTTCGCCATCATCCCCAGCACGAAATCATAGGCTGCCGCGCCCAGCGCCAGCATAATAAGCCCCGAAACCGCCGCCCAGATCAGCGCGCCGAGCGCCGAGCGCTTTCGGGCCAGCGGGGCCATCGCGGTCTCAACCGGCAGCGTCGGATCATCTTCCAACAACGTCGGTTCCGGCGCGCGGGCCAGCGCCGGATCATCAATCTTGAACACTTGCGGGCGCGGTTTATCGCTCATTTTCTTCCACCAACTTGATCGCTTTCGACTTTAACAAGCCCGCAGAAGACAGTCCACGTTCTACCGCACCAGCACAATCGGCACTTTGCAGGAGCGGATCATCTCACTGGTGGTCGAGCCGATAATCAGGCGGCGGATGCGGCTGTGGCCATATGCGCCCATCACCAGAATTCCAAAATCGTGATCCTCGATCATCTTCGCCAGCGCCTTGTCCGGCTGGCCTTCAACGATGTGCGATTGCGCCGTCAAGCCCCCTGCGGATAGCTGCGCGAGCGCATTCTCCAGCGCTTTTTCAGTCTGCGGTGTCGCTGCGCCCACGCTGACAACGTGAATATCAAGCCCCGCATACAGCGCATCGCGCGAGATATGGTCGATGGCTTTCAAAGAGGATGCCCCGCCATCAAATGCCACCAGCACCTTCTCGATCGGCTTGAATGCACGATTGGCAACAAAGACCGGCTTATGGCTTGCGCGGATGATGCGCTCCAGGTTGGACCCCAGATGCAGCTTTGCGAAATCTGCTGCCTCGCCGCGCTTGCCGACGAGGATCATGTCGGCGTGTTCCTCCTGCTCGGCCACGGTCTCGATAATATCGCCGTGTCGCAAGCGGGTTGTGATGTCGCTGACCCCGGCTTCGACCAGAATATCGCGGGCATCATCCAGCAGGGCGCGGCCATGCTCGGCGACCAGTTTGGCGCGTTGCTCGTCCAACTCGGACAATTCCTTGAGCAAGGCCGAGCGCGCGCCCAGTTTGATCGAGCCGGACAGGTCCGTTTTACTTGTATTACCGCGCCGCCCCATGACGTGCATCAGATCAACATGGGCATTGGTGCGCCGCGCAATCCACGCCGCATGGTCGCATACGCTTTGCGAATAGGACGAGCCATCGACAAGGGCGAGAAGGGTCTTGGTCATCGGTATCTCCTCAATGGTCCATCAATTTGTCGAGCGCGCCGGGTTTGTCGTGGATCGCCAGCTTATCAACAATCGTCTCGGATGCGGTGTTCATGCCGACAATCTCAACCTCCGCCCCGTCCCGGCGGAATTTCAGCACCGCCATATCGAGCGCGGCAACCGATGAAATATCCCAGATATGCGCCGCGCTCACATCAATCGTGACACGTTCCAGCGCCTCTTTGAAGTCAAACGCGCGCATAAAATCCTCGACTGAGGCGTAGAAGAGCTGTCCCTCAATCCGGTACGTCCGGCTGCGGCCATCGGCTGAGAGGGTGGAGGAGACGCGGAACAACTGGGCGATCTTACCCGCGAAGAAGATACCGGACAGCAGTACCCCGACCAGCACCCCGATTGCGAGGTTATGGGTGAAGACCACGAAGGCCACCGTCGCCAGCATGACAATGGAGGATGATTTCGGGTGCGTGCGCAGATCATTGAGCGATGACCAGCTGAACGTGCCGATGGACACCATAATCATAATCGCAACCAGCGCCGCCATCGGGATCTGGCTGACCATATCGCCCAGGCCCACACACAGGATCAGCAGGATCACGCCTGCGGCAAAGCACGAAAGCCGCCCGCGCCCGCCGGATTTCACGTTGATGATCGACTGCCCGATCATCGCACAGCCCGCCATGCCGCCGATAAAGCCCGTCGCCGTGTTCGCCAGCCCTTGCCCGATGCACTCTTGGTTGCGATCAGAGGTGGTGTCGGTCAGATCATCGACGATGTTCTGCGTCATCAGGCTTTCCAGCAACCCGACAACGGCCACGGCGATGGAGTAGGGCAGGATAATCTGCAACGTCTCAAGATTAAGCGGAATATCGGGGATCAGGAAGATCGGCAGCGTATCGGGCAACGCGCCCATATCGCCCACTGTCCGCACGTCCCACCCGAATATCATCGTCAGCGAGGTCAGCACGATGATCGTCACCAGCGGCGAGGGAAGAATTTTCGTCACCAGCGGGAAGAGATAAATAATCCCCAAACCCGCCGCGATCAGTACATAGGTCAACCACCCCACTGTGCGCGGGTCCATCTCAGGCAACTGCGCCATGAAAATCAGGATGGCGAGGGCATTGACGAATCCGGTCATTACCGATTTCGACACAAACCGCATCAGATTGCCCAGCCTCAGATACCCGGCACAAATCTGCAACAACCCGGCCAGCACCGTCGCCGCCAGCAAGTATTGCAGCCCGTGCTCCTTGACCAGCGTGACCATCAGAACAGCCGTCGCAGCGGTCGCCGCTGAGATCATCCCCGGCCTGCCGCCCGCAATCGCCGTGATAACCGCGATCGAAAACGACGCGTAAAGGCCGACTTTGGGGTCCACGCCTGCGATGATCGAAAACGCGATGGCTTCGGGGATCAGCGCCAGCGCCACGACGAGGCCGGAAAGCAGGTCGCCGCGAATGTTGTGAAACCACTGGTCGCGGTAGGTA
>CALDZQ010000274.1 GCA_937944035.1 uncultured Neomegalonema sp.
CCGCAATAGGGTGCGTGTCTCCGGTGGTGCAAAGGGCATCGCCAGCACTTTCTTACAGGAGTGACCATGTGGCAGTTTTGGGTTGATCGCGGCGGTACGTTCACAGATCTGGTGGCGCGTTCGCCGCAAGGAGAGCTGAAGACCCATAAGCTGCTGTCGGAGAACCCGGAACAATACAAAGACGCGGCGGTTCAGGGCATCCGCGACTTACTCGATCTCCGCACAGACGATCCGCTGCCCGAAGCGGCGATTGCGGCTGTCAAAATGGGCACAACCGTCGCTACAAACGCTTTGTTGGAGCGTAAGGGCGACCGGACATTGCTGCTCATCACGCAAGGTTTGGGCGACCTGTTGCGCATCGGTTATCAGGCGCGGCCCCAACTGTTCGATCTCGCGATCACGCTGCCCGAACTTCTCTACGAGCGCGTGGCGGAAGTGTCCGAGCGGCTCGATGCACAAGGCGCGGTGCTTGATGCGCTTGATGAGGGCACAGCCCGCACCGCCCTGCAATCGGCCTATGATGACGGCCTGCGCGGCGTCGCGATTGCCTTCATGCACGCCTATCTGAATCCCGCACATGAGCTGCGCGTCGCTGAAATCGCGCGCGGGATCGGTTTCACGCAGGTCTCGACCAGTCACCAGACATCGCCGCTGATAAAGCTGGTCGGGCGCGGGGATACCACCGTTGTTGACGCCTACCTCACCCCCATCCTGCGCCGCTACGTCGAGCAGGTGCGCGATGCGTTGGGCGGACAATCGGCAACGCGGCTGATGTTTATGCAGTCCAATGGCGGCCTGACCGATGCCTCGCTCTTTCAAGGCAAGGACGCGATTCTGTCCGGGCCGGCGGGCGGTGTGGTTGGCATGGTCAAGACTGCGGCGCTGGCGGGCTATGACAAGATCATCGGCTTCGACATGGGCGGAACCTCCACCGATGTCTGCCACTACGCCGGTGAGTACGAACGCAGCTTTGAGACGGAAGTAGCAGGCGTCCGGATGCGCGCGCCGATGATGCATATCCACACCGTTGCGGCGGGCGGCGGCTCGATCCTCAGCTATCGCGATGGCCGCTATCAGGTCGGCCCCGAAAGCGCGGGCGCAAATCCCGGCCCCGCTTGTTACAGGCGCGGCGGCCCGCTGACCGTCACTGACTGCAACGTCATGCTGGGCAAGCTGAACCCCGATTTCTTTCCTTCTGTCTTCGGTCCTCATGCGGATCAGCCGCTGGATGCGGAAATCGTCAAACAAAAATTCGTCATCATGGCGGCGGAAATTGCCGAGCAATCCGGCGATGAACCGCGCAGTCCTGAGGAAATTGCGGAAGGCTTTCTGCGCATCGCCGTTGAGAACATGGCCAACGCGATTAAAAAGATCAGCGTCCAGCGCGGGTATGATGTGACGAAATACACGCTCAACTGCTTTGGCGGGGCAGGGGGGCAACACGCTTGCCTTGTCGCCGACGCGCTGGGCATGGAGCGGGTATTCCTGCATCCGTTCGCGGGCGTCCTCTCGGCCTACGGCATGGGCCTGGCCGACATCCGCGCACTGCGGGAGCGCCAGATCGACCGTCCCGTCGCCGATACGCTGACCCTCGACAAAGCCATCGCCGAGATGGGCGGGCAGGCATTGGAGGAGGTCGCCTCGCAAGGGATCGACCGCAAAGCAATCACCGTCATCGCCCGCGCCCATCTGCGCTATGACGGCTCGCATCAGGCGCTCGAAGTCGCCGCCGGATCGGAAGCGCAAATGATCGCCCGTTTCGAGCAAGCCCATCAGGCCCGCTATGGCTTCACCGCCGGAAGCCGCGCCCTGACAATCGAAATGCTGACCGTCGAGGCCATCGGTACGGCCGATAAAATTTCCGATACACGTCGTGAGGAAAGTGCCGGGCCAGCCAAACCTGTGTCCCACGTCTCGGTCCGCTCCGCAGGCATCCGCGCCGATACCGCCCTCTATGACCGCGATCAAATGGCCCCGGGCCAAAGCGTCGACGGCCCCGCTATCATCACCGAACGCACAGGCACGAACGTCGTCGAGTCCGGCTGGCGCGCGACGGTGAATGCCTACGGCCACCTGATCCTCGACCGTGTCGTCCCGTTGGAGCGGATGGAGGCGGTCGGCACAAGCGCTGATCCGGTCATGCTGGAGGTATTCAACAACCTCTTCATGTCCATCGCGGAACAGATGGGCGCAACGCTGGAGAACACCGCATATTCTGTGAACATCAAGGAGCGGCTCGATTTCTCCTGCGCCCTCTTTGATGCCACGGGTGATCTGGTCGCCAATGCCCCGCATGTCCCTGTCCATCTCGGCTCTATGGCCGAAAGCGTTCGCAAGGTGATCGAGCTTAATCCGGGAATGCGCAAAGGCGACGCTTTCATGCTCAACGCCCCGTTCAACGGCGGTACGCACCTGCCCGATGTGACGGTCATTACCCCCGTATTCGATGAGCCGGGCGAGAGCGTCCTCTTCTTCGTCGGCTCACGCGGCCACCACGCTGATATAGGCGGCCGCACGCCGGGGTCAGGTCCGCCGGACAGCAAGCATATCGAGGACGAAGGCGTCGTGATCGACAATTTCCTGCTCGTCGAGCAAGGCGTCCTGCGCGAGCAACCGACCCGCGCGCTTCTCGCATCGGGCAAATACCCGTGCCGCAATATCGATCAGAACATGGCCGATCTCGAAGCCCAAATCGCCTCCAATGCAACAGGCGTGCGCGAAGTCGGCCGCATGATCGGAACCTTCGGTCTTGAAACCGTTCAAGCCTACATGCGCCACGTCCAAGACAACGCCGAAGCCTCCGTCCGCCGGGTCATCGAAGCGTTGGGCGAGGGCGAGTACACCTACCCGATGGACATCGGCTCCCAGATCAAAGTCGCCATCCGCGTGGACCGCGAGGCGCGTTCGGCAGTGATCGATTTCACCGGAACCTCAGCACAGCAGGAGGGTAACTACAACGCGCCCTTGGCTGTTTGCCATGCCGTCGTCCTCTACGTCTTCAGAACGCTGGTCGGCGCGAGCATCCCTCTCAATCAGGGTTGCCTGAAACCGATCCGGATCATCGCCCCCGAAGGCAGCATGATCAACGCCCGGTATCCGGCGGCGGTGATCGCGGGCAACACCGAGGTCAGCCAAGCCATGTGCAACTGCCTTTACGGCGCGCTGAAAGTGATCGCCTGTTCCCAAGCGACGATGAACAACTTCATCTGGGGGAACGATACCTATCAGAACTACGAAACCATCTGCGGCGGCACGGGCGCAGGGCCGGGATTTGACGGCACAAGCACCGTGCAATCACACATGACCAATACACGGATGACCGACCCCGAAGTGCTGGAGCAACGCTTCCCCGTCCGCGTCGAGGAATTCGCCATCCGTCACGGCTCCGGCGGCAAGGGCAAGTGGACGGGCGGTGATGGTGTGATCCGGCGGCTGCGCTTCCTTGAGGAGATGACCGCAACCGTCCTGTGCTCCCACCGCAAAGTCCCGCCCTTCGGCGTCGATGGCGGTGAGCCGGGTGCGTGTGGTGTGGATCGTGTCGAGCGGGCCGATGGAACCGTTGATATGCTCAAAGGCAATGACGAGGCGACTGTGAAACCCGGCGATGTCTTCGCAATGGAAACACCGGGCGGCGGTGGCTGGGGGAAGGCATAATGGCGGCTATCGGGAGCGCCTCTGTATGAACACCCCCGCCCACGTCCTCGTCGCCGCTGCTGCGCTTGCAAAACCTGATGCGCCCAGGCGTAACATCGTCATGGTACTGGGATCACTGATCCCGGACGCGCTGATCTTCTGGATGGTGTTCTGGGAGGGAACCATCAACGGCCGCAGCGCGCGGGTCATTTTCGACGAACTGTATTTCTCGGATTTCTGGCAGCGCTTCTTCGCCATCCCTAACTCGATCCCGCTTTATATCGCCGGGATTGCGCTGGGCTTGTGGCTGCGCATCGAATTGCTATGGGTGTTCTGCGGGGCCGCATTGTTGCATGTGCTGGGTGATTTGCCTCTGCACCATGATGATGGCCACTCTCATTTCTGGCCCTTCACCATGTGGAAATTCGAAAGCCCCGTCAGTTATTGGGATCCGGGCCATCACGGTAATCTGGTGGGCGCGCTGGAGATCACACTTTGCCTCGCCCTTGCAGCCTTGCTTTGGCGTCGCTTCAAGGGACCGATCGGTCGGGCATTAATCCTCGGCGTCATGGCGATGGAATTGCTGCCCGTGATAGGGTGGATACTGTTCTTCCAATGACTTTACGCACCCTTTCCCGCTTCGCCTTCGCAGTTGCGCTTCTTGTGCTGGTCGCGGGCAGCGTTGTCTCCGAAAAGCAAATCGGCTTTTCCGTCAGAGGCTACGACAAGATCGTTCACTTCGCCGGATATTTCGCGCTCGCGATCCTCGGCGCGCTTGGCTGGCCCAAGCGGCGTATCTTTTTTCTGCTCGCGCTTCCTTTGCTCGGCGTGGTGCTGGAGGCGATGCAGACACTCACGCCGGATCGGCAGTTCAGTTGGCAGGATGCGTTCGCGAATGCCGCAGGGATCGGCCTTGGCGTGGCCTTCTCCGTATGGTTCACACGCGCGTTGGAACGGAAAGCTCGATGAGGTTGGCATCGGGATCGCGGATATAGAGCGAGCGGATCGGTCCCGTGGCCCCGGTCCGCGCTATCGGGCCTTGCTCAATTCTCACTCCCGCAGCGCCCAACCGCTCTTGCGCCTCTGCAAGGGAGGTCGAGATCAGGAAACACAAATCCCCCGATCCGGGCGTTGGCTTTGCTGATTTCGGTTCAAACTCACGCCCCGCCTCGTGCAGATTGATCTTCTGCACCCCAAAGACCAGCGCCTTACGCCCTTCGCCGAAAGTCTCAACGCTCATGCCGAGGATGCGTGTGTAAAAATCAATCGTGCTGTCAATGTCTGCGACGGTCAGGACGAGATGATCGAGAGAGGCAATCATAGTCGCTCCGGTTGATTGTATGTCGGGTACAGCATCAATTAACCCAAAAAAATTTTACTGTTGCACATTTTTCGTCGTTCAAACACTTGCCAAAGCTTAAACGGCGTTTCAGTATATTCTGATGAATGGTGACAGCAACGTCTTACCCTTTCCAAAGACGAAAAAACGCAACGAGACAGAAATCGTCTCGTTCGACCGGAGAGAGTTAGGGTTCATCCTTTCAAAATACGGTCAACTCGTAGCAGCCGGTGAGTGGCGCGACTATACGCTGAACATGTCGCATGACTGCGCTGTTTTCTCGATTTTCCGCCGTACAGGCGAAACTCCGGCCTATCGGATCGAAAAGCGCCCCAAAAATGGCTCCAAGCAAGGCCAATTCGCCATTATCGGAAATGATGGCCGTATTCTAAAACGCGGACATGATTTGAAGCTTGCATTGCGTGTATTTGACCGCAAACTGATCCGCCTGACCAAAGGATAGTTTGTAACAATATC
>CALDZQ010000275.1 GCA_937944035.1 uncultured Neomegalonema sp.
TCGCCTGCTCGATCCGGCGGATGCATGATATGGGGTACAGCCCGCTATGGCTGACGCTCTGTTTCGTACCGCTGAAGGAAGTCGCGCTAATCGCTGTATTCGGTCTGACGATTGCGATGTCCTTCATGCCCGGGCGTCCCGACTCTAGAGTCATCCGCGATCAGGTTGAACCATAGACCATCCAGAACGATATAAGGATCATTCAGGATGGTCTATAGCGTAATCAAGGGCAATGGGTTCATTGCCCGACTCGGAAAACGCGCCAAAACAAGAAGTTAGAGTGCCCTGAACGATCCTTATATCGTTCAGGGTGCTCTAATGTCTATGATGCCGGCCGTGCCGCGACGGATTGATCGCAACGCGGCGCCCCGTTATGCCTGAGGTAAAATTTCTTAGCGTCAGGACCGCCCCGATGACCGACCCCGTCACGCTCACCGCTGATTTGCTGCGCTGCCCGTCCGTTACCCCGGTGGAAGCGGGCGCGATCAGCCTGCTTGAGAGCCTGTTGAGCGGGGCGGGCTTTACCTGCCACCGCACCGACCGCAACGGCATCGCCAACCTCCACGCGCGCTATGGCACAGCGGGGCCGGTTTTCGGCTTTAACGGCCATACCGATGTGGTTCCCCCCGGCGAAAACTGGACGGTCGATCCTTTCGGCGCGGAGATTCGCGATGGTAAAATATGGGGGCGCGGGGCCGCTGATATGAAATCAGGCGTCGCCGCCTTTGCCTGCGCCGCCATTGATTACGTTAAAGAAAACCCGCAACTGCCCGGCTCCATCGCCATTCTCATCACGGGCGATGAGGAAGGCGACGCGCGGGACGGAACGGTGGCAATCCTCGACTGGATGGCGGCGCAGGGCGAGACCCTTGACTGCTGCATCGTTGGCGAGCCGACCTGCCCTGATTTCATGGGCCAGATGATGAAAGTCGGGCGGCGCGGCTCGATGACGCTTTATCTCACCGCCACGGGCAGCCAGGGCCACGCCGCTTACCCGCACCGCGCCCGCAATCCTTTGCCGCCGCTGATCGGCTTTCTGGACCATCTGGCGCAATGGACGCTGGACGGGGGCACGGATCAGTTCGACCCCTCAACACTGGCGATCACAACGGTCGATGTCGGTAATCCGGCGAATAACGTGATTCCGGGTGAGGCGAAGGCGACCGTAAACATCCGTTTCAACGACGCCCACAGCTCCGCGTCCCTCACGGAAGCGATCAAAACGGTGCTGGCGGGATACCAGATCGAGGGGGTTACGGTATCAATGGACATCAAGGTCAGCGGCGAGAGCTTCGTCACCGCCCCCGGAGAGTTCACACGGCTTGTCAGTGATGCGATACAGGCGGAAACGGGTGTCACGCCGGAGCATTCGACTTCAGGTGGTACATCGGATGCCCGCTTCATCCGCAAGATTTGCCCTGTCGTTGAGTTCGGCCTTGTCGGTCAGACCATGCACAAAGCCGACGAGCATGTCGCGGTCGCCGATATTCATGCCTTGAAAAGCGTGTATCACCGCATAATGGGCGCTTACTTTACGCGGTAAGTCTGATTGCGCAGTGCAACATTCTTCTAGCGTCAGACATAAACGGTGATATTATTGCGCACGATTGCCATGCGGAGCCATGATCCGGCCCGTTTATAGCCGTACAGTATGCCAGTTGCTGTATGTTTTGAGTGCGTTACTAAAAAGATTGTGAGCAGACGTGTTAGATAAGTTCGAGTTCCCGACCAGTTATGCTCAAATCGCCTTGCGTTCGGTCGCGCGTGAGGTTTTTATGAAAGCCCCGTGGGTCAAAGGCAAAGCCGTTCTCGTGAACGAGTTCCCGAAATCGGGTGGCACATGGGTCTGCAGAATGATGCGGGACATCACCGGCCTGACCTTTCAGGACAATCGGCTCCCGACGGTCAGCAAGGCGATTATCAAGAGTCACACCCTGAAATCCTATCCGATCAAAAAGCAGGTGATCGTCTGGCGTGACCCGCGTGATGTGATGGTTTCGCTGTATCACCATGTGTTTTTTGTCCACGAGGATTACCCGTTCAATCAGGTGGCGGTCGATCGGGCACGTGCCGAGTTCAATTTCGCGGATTACGATGACATCAAGGCGAACATGCCGCGCTACGTCGAGCAGCATTTCCGCAAACCCACCATCCCCCGTTTCACATGGGCGCAATTCGCCGAAAGATGGAGCGATGATCCGGCCGCTGTCCACACCAGCTACGAGGCGATGCGCAGCGATCCGAAGGCGGCACTCGCTGCCGTGTTTGAAGGTCTGGGGATGGAAGTCGATCCCGCCGATATTGAACGCGTTATCGGAGAGCACGACATCAAAAAGGTGAAGCAGCAAAACGGCAATGCGAAAAACAGCTTTGTTCGTCGCGGTAAAGTCGGTGGGTTCAGTGACTATCTCGATACCGAAACGCTGAAACTGATCGAAGACACCTGCTCGCCGCACATGCAAAAGCTGGGTTACGAGCGGCTTACCTGAACGACTGGCCTGAACGACTTACCTGAACGTCTGGCCTGAGCATATCCGCACCGCCCGCTGCCGCTTCACGGATCATTAATATCATGGTGCTGGAATTTAACCGTTCAGTTCGACTATAAGGACGGAAGCGATACGTTTTCTTTGAGCGGATTTTTTTTGGAGGTGATGACCATGACCAAAGACCAGCTTCGCGCTTGGTGTGTCCATGTATTCACAATGAGCGGGGCCGTCTGCGGCTTTCTTGCATTGCTGAACATCACAAACAATGACGCCAAAGATGCGATTTGGTGGCTGATCGTGGCCCTGATTATCGACGGCGTCGATGGCTCGCTTGCCCGCAAATTCAAAGTGACCGAGCATTTGCCCGATGTTGACGGGGCGACAATCGACAACATCGTCGATTATTTCACCTATGTCATCATTCCCGCCTATTATATCTGGTGGTTCGGTCTTGTGCCGGAGGGGTGGGCAACCCCCGCTGCCATCGCCATCCTGATGAGCTCACAATATCACTTCTCCGATCTGCGCCACAAAACCCACGACAACTATTTCCGGGGCTTTCCGGCGCTTTGGAACCTTGTGGTGTTCGGCTTTTACATCTTCGAGCCGTCACCGCTCCTATCGCTGCTGATTATCTTCGCGCTGTCTCTGGCGACGTTTATCCCGATGAAATTCGTGCATCCTTTCCGGGTCGAGCGGTTGCGCAGAACCAACCTCGCGGTTGCGGGATTGGGCAGTCTGGCGCTTATCGCGGCGGTTGCCACATCGCCGGAGCCTGCGGGGGCGGCGAAGATCGTTATCGCTTTGTCGATCCTCTACTTCCTTCTGATCGGCGCGCATCGCAGCCTCACACAGCGCGATCACCCTGAATTGTGATGTGACAAATTGTCTCCAGTGTATTATTGTCTTACAGGACAAAACCATCAGTAACCGGAGACAGTGCCATGCGTATTCAGAACCTCGCGGCTTTTGCCGCACTCGCCGCTTGCCTTGCGCCCACTTTCGTAAGCGCTGACGCGGCCGACGACGCCATTGATGCCCGTCGCGGTTATTATCAGGTGGTGAAGCACAATGCCGGAATGCTGTTCGGCATGGCCAAAGGTGGCATCGCTTATGACGCTGCACAGGCGCAAACCTTTGCCGATAACCTCAAAATGCTTGCCGATATGAACACCGGTTCGATGTGGCCGGAAGGGTCGGACAATGTGTCCAAGCCCGGCAAAACCCGCGCTCTGCCTGTCGCTTGGGCGACATATCCGGCGATCCTTGAAAAGCAGGAAGCGTTCAAAACCGCCAGCGCCAATCTGGCCGCCAACGCGGGCAACGGGCTTGACGCTTTGACCGGCAATATTCAGGCGCTGGGCGCGTCCTGCAAAGGCTGTCACGACACCTACCGCGCCAAGGACTTCTAAGATTGGCCTCTGACGATGGCGGGGTAACGGGTCAGCCGTTGGTCCGCCGGAAAATCTGGGGCTTGCCGATCCGCCTGTTCCATTGGGCATTGGCGGGCAGCGTGCTTACGGGGCTTTATCTCGGCGAATTCCGCAGCTTCACCAATATCAACCTGCATTTCTATTTCGGATATGCGACGGGCGTGTTGCTGCTGTTCCGCGTGGTTTACGGCTTTGCCGGCCCAGAACACGCGCGGTTTTCAAATCTTTTCCGGTCCCTGCGCGGCATGGGCGCTTACGCCGGCGGTGTGCTGCGGCGCGCGCCAAGCGGTGTTCCCGGCCACAACCCGCTCGGCTCGGCATCCGTCATCGCGATGCTGCTGGCGCTGGCGGTTCAGGTGATTACCGGCTTGTGTTCCGAGGATGATTCCCTGTTTTCCGAAGGGCCGCTGGCAAGCTACCTCGATTCCGGCACGGTGCTGAAAATGACCGCATGGCATTACTGGTCATCGCGCGTCGTGATCGGCCTCGTCGCCCTGCATCTCGCGGCAATCGCGTTCTACGCCCTCTGGAAGCGCGAAAACCTTGTCGTGTCGATGATTACGGGCTGGAAGCGGGTGCGCGTCGATAAGGACACATCCGCCCGCCCCGATTGAGATCCGCCTCATGCGAACATCGCGGTGATGGCGATTGCGCTTAGTTTTATGGCCCGTGGGATGCCTTGCAAGGCATTCAAAAATGCTGCCGAGCGCAGCTGCCGTGAATGGCGCATATGCTGCTCGATGATTGCGGGTGTCAGTGTGATGGGGGTTTCACTTGTCATGCTCTTTACTCCGGTCTGTGTTTCTGGAGATAGATATGCATCATTCGGCATTGTTTGATAATTTGGCTCAATCAGGTTAATCTTTCAAAAAGTATCGAAAGATGAGCCATGCGCTTTGACGACCTGCTTCTCTTCACTTTGGCCGCACAACATGGCTCGCTCAGCGCGGCAGGGCGGGAGTTGGGCCTCTCCCCCGCCGCCGCCAGCGCGCGGCTGACTTCGCTTGAGAAAGATCTCGGCTCGACCCTGATGGCGCGCAGCACCCGCGCTTTGTCCCTCACCGAAGACGGCGCGGTCTTCCTCACCCACGCCACCCGCGCGATCGAGGCGATCGAGACGGCACGCGGGGCGTTGAAGACCAGCAAGGCCGAGCCGCGCGGCACACTCAAGGCGACCATGCCCGGCCCCTTCGGTCGCAAGCATATCCTGCCGTTCCTTCCGGAATTCCGGGCGTTATACCCGCAAATCGAGCTTGATCTGAACATGACGGACGAGTTGGTTTCGCTGATTGATGAAGGGTATGATCTGGGCATTCGCATCGGCGTTGCCCCCGATTCCACGCTCGTGCGCACAATTCTCTCCCCGAACCGCCGCATGGTCGTCGCCGCGCCCTCGTTTATCGAAAAGCACGGGATGCCCGCGCGCCCCGAAGACTGCGCGGATTATGACGCCGTCGTGCAAACGGGGTTGCATGTCTGGCATTTCAGTCAGGGCGCGGACAAGGTGGAGGTCCGCGTTTCCGGCCCGATCCGCGCGACCAGCGGCGACGTGCTCCACGATGCGGCGCTGATGGGGCTGGGCATCGTCCTGAAATCCGCTTGGGATGTCGCCCCCGATGTGGCGAGCGGACGGTTGGTGAACCTGCTGCCGGACTGGTCCTGCGACGATGACGGCCATATCTACGCCGCCCGCCCGCCCAGCCCTTATGTCCCCGCCAAGGTGCGCGTGTTCATCGATTTTCTGAAATCCAAATACGGCCCCGCCCCCTATTGGGACCAATAAAGCGCATTGGTCGTTTTTAGCCCTCAGAGAGTCCGGATAGGTCTTGAGTTTCCGTGCATTGGTGGCTCCTATGCGTTTTTTCAAAGGGGGCGTTATGAGCTGGTCTGCCGATAAAACCGAAGTCAAAAGCTGGAACGAGTGGGACACCCTGCGCCATGTGATCGTGGGCAAGGCCGATGATTGCCACATCCCGCCCCCCGAACCCGCGCTGGACGCCAAAGTCCCCGAAGACAGCGACATGCGCGGCCAATGGGGCCGTCGCCCGCAGGAGACAATCGACAAGGCGAACGAGCTGCTCGATAATTTCGCGTCGCAACTCGAAAAACGCGGCGTCCGTGTGGATCGCCCGACCCCGATTGATTTCTCCAAACCCGCGACCACGCCCGACTGGCACACGGAGTCGAATTTCGGCTGTATGCCCCCGCGCGACGTGTTGCTGACCGTTGGTCACGAAATCCTCGAAGCGACCATGAGCTACCGCTGCCGCTGGTTTGAATACCTCTGCTACCGGCCCCTGCTGCAACAATACTACAACGAAGACCCCAAGATGCGGCACGAAGCGGCCCCCAAACCGCGCCTGACGGACGCCGATTACCACCCTGACTATCTCAGTGAGAAAATCGGCGAGGCAAAGCGGCTGGAATGGGCGGCGGCCAAGCATTTCGTCACGACCGAGGAGGAGCCGCTGTTTGACGCCGCCGATGTGCTGCGCTTCGGGCGCGATCTGGTGGTTCAGCACGGGTTCACCACGAACCTCAAAGGCATCGACTGGCTCAAGCGCCACTTCCCGGAGCATCGGGTTCACACGGTCAACTTCCCCGGCGATCCGTACCCGATCCATATCGACGCCACCTTCACCCCGATCCGCCCCGGCCTCATCATGAACAACCCCCAGCGCCGCCTGCCGCAGGAGCAGCGCAAGATGTTCGAGGATAACGGATGGGAGATCGTCGACGCGGCCCAACCCGCCCACAACGCCCCGCCGCCGCTGTGCTACTCGTCAACATGGCTGTCGATGAACGTGCTGGTTCTGGACCCCAAAACCGTCTGCGTCGAGGCATCCGAAGTCTACCAGTGCGATCAACTCGACAAACTCGGCGTCGAAGTCGTCCCCGTTGACCTCCGCGACGCCTACGCCTTCGGCGGCGGCCTGCACTGCTGTACCGCAGACGTGTACCGCGATGGTGAGTGCGAGGATTACTTCCCGACGCTTTCGTAGAAAGCGCCTGACTCTGCCGCGTGAAACACGCTCACGCGGCAGGTGCATTTGCGCAGCAAATCACGGGGAGCTGGCGCGTTCCCTCAGTCCACCCACAAAACCCCAAGCGAAAACCCCACCGCATCAAACGGCGCAACCTTCACTTCGGCGTCATTGGCCAGCGACGCGATCAGCATCCAGCGCCCGTCCTCCAACGCAAATGCCTCCAGCGTCCGCGCGAGCGGGTCGACAAACCACAGATGCGCCACGCCCAGCGCGGCATAGACATCGCGCTTTTCGGTCAGGTCCAGCACGCGGGTCGAGGGTGACAGCACCTCGCACACCCAATCGGGAACCACCTCGTAAAACGCGGTGTCAGGGTAGACCGGCATCCGCTCCCGCCGCGATCCGGCGAGGTCGGGTACAAGGATATGCCCGCCCACATGCAGCTCCGGTTCATCCTCGATATACCAACCGCCGGGGCCATCGGCATCGTCACCGTCATAGCTGCCGCCGATTTTCATGCCGATTTTTGACGATGCCCGCGCGTGACGCGGGGCAGGGCGGGGCTGTGTATGCAATGCGCCGTTCACAATCTCCGCCACCATGTTGTCGGGCGCGTTGAGCACGTCGTCATAGGTCGCGGGTTTCCGCAGGGGCGCTTGCACATTCATGCGACGACCGTACCAGAAAACCGCTCCCCGTCACGCAGGCTCGCGCAGCACCTTCGGGGCTTTGAATTCGATGTTTTCCACGGCGGTCTCGACAACCTCAACCGTCACATCGTAGCGCGCCTTGAACGCATCAACGACCTCGTTCACCAGCAATTCCGGCGCACTCGCTCCCGCCGTGATGCCCACCGCGTCCACGCCGTCAAACTTGCTCCAGTCAATCGCCGCCGCGCGCGGGACCAGCACGGCATACTCACACCCCGCCTTCGCGCCCACCTCGACCAACCGCTTGGAGTTGGACGAGTTTTCCGCCCCGATAACCACCAGCGCATCAATCAACGGCGCAATCGCCTTGACCGAGGTCTGGCGGTTGGTCGTCGCATAGCAGATGTCTTCCTTGCCGGGTGCGAGGATTGACGGGAACCTCACTTTCAGTGCCGCGATAATATCCGCCGTATCATCCACCGACAGCGTGGTTTGCGTGACAAAAGCCAGCTTCTCAGGATTCGCGGGCATCAATCCCGCCACATCCTCCACCGTCTCGATCAGTGTCACGGCCCCTTGCGGCAGTTGCCCCATCGTGCCCAACACTTCGACATGGCCCTTATGGCCGATCAGGATGATCTCATAGCCCTGCCGGTGCAGCCGCGCGATCTCCATATGCACCTTTGTCACCAGCGGACACACCGCATCGACCGCGAACATATCCCGCCGTTTGGCTTCCTCGATCACCGATTTAGGCGATCCGTGCGCCGAGAAAATCACCGGACGGTCCAGCGGACAATCGTCCAAATCCTCAACAAAAACCGCGCCCTTATCGCGCAGTCCGTCCACGACGAAAGCGTTATGCACAATCTCGTGCCGCACGTAGACAGGCGCGCCGAACTTCTCCAGCGCCATTTCGACCATCTTAATGGCCCGGTCGACACCGGCACAAAACCCGCGCGGGGCGGCGAGATAGAGTTTCAGGGGCGGTTTGCTCATCAGTCTTCCTTATCCGCAGCGTTGCGTTGCCACAGCTTGATATGGGGCAGATGCGCCCAGCCGAAAGCGAAATCAGTGTTGCCGTGTTCATTGAGGTGGTCAAGGCGCGCTTTGGCATCGTCAATCGTCGGAATCGTCCCCGGTTCAATCCACCACATCACAAAGCGTTGCCCGCCCGTTGCACCGAACCATTCGTCTTTGCGTTCGTATATCCGCTTGTGGAGCGTGTTCCACACAAAATGCTCCAGCGCTTCGGGCGTCTCCCAGACGCTCATATTGATAATCAGCGCATCATTGCCGAAAACCGTCAAAGCGCGCGCTTCCTCGGCCCTGTCGGCCAGCCGCCAGACATAGCCCGGCGTCCGCGATGCCAGCGCATTGACGCGGTCGATATTGTCCATAAAGCCCGCCGCGCGGGGATCTTCCGGCGAAATTTTCCACTGCGCGACGTTGATCTGTGCCAGATGCATGGCGTTCTCCTTAGCCGACAGTATAA
>CALDZQ010000276.1 GCA_937944035.1 uncultured Neomegalonema sp.
TCAGCTCAAGGCATGGGAAGATCAGGGCTATGGCAAGCTGCCGGTCTGTATGGCGAAAACCCAGTACAGTTTCTCGACCGATCCGAACCAGCGCGGCGCGCCGACGGGTTTTGATATTCCTGTCCGCGAGGTCCGTCTGTCCGCCGGGGCGGGTTTTGTCGTCGCAATCTGCGGTGAGATCATGACGATGCCCGGCCTGCCGCGCGTCCCATCCGCCGAGAGCATCATGCTCGACGGCGACGGAAACGTGCAAGGCCTGTTCTAAAACACTGATAGCCGCCCCGGACACCCTTCGGGGCGGCTATTATACCATCTGAAATTCCAACAATTTCGCCCTGATTGTCAGGGACGGGGGAAGTATCGTGCTTGATCTGACCGATCACCGCTTGATCCGGGGCAAGGATGTCCGGACCCGCATTCTTGAGGCGGTGCGATCCTACACCGATGAACAATCATCAATGCCCCGGCTTGTCTCGATTTCTATCGGCGACAATCCGGAAGTCGCCGTTTACATACGGAACCAGAAACGGGGCGCGGAACAAGCCGGTTTGCCTTTTGAGCAGCAATTTTGGGAAGCGGGCTTGTCTCAGGAGGATTGTAAGCAACGGTTGCAGGAAATGAATGATGACCCGGCGGTGCTCGGCATCATCCTGCAACGCCCTGTGCCTGAACACATCAATGTGCGCTCGCTGCAATCGGCGATCCATCCGTTAAAGGATGTCGAGGGTATGAACCCCGCCTCTATCGGCAACATTGTTTACAACGATATAGCCCTTGCACCCTGCACCGCCGCCGCTGCGGTCGAATTGATCCACGAGACGGGGCTTTCGATGCCGGGGCTGGAAGTTGTTGTGATCGGGCATTCTGAGATCGTCGGAAAACCTGTCGCCATGATGCTGATGGCTGAGGGGGCGACGGTTACAGTCTGCCATCACATGACCCGCTCTGTTGCCATGCACTCACGGCGTGCGGATGTGGTGGTCGTTGCCGTTGGCAAAGCTCATTTAATCGGGCCTGATATGATTAAACCCGGTGCAGCCGTCATCGATATTGGCATAAATCAGATCGATGATGATGACGGGGGGACGCGCATCGTGGGCGATGTTGATACAGATGCCGTCCGCGAAGTTGCGGGCTGGATCACGCCGGTTCCCGGTGGGGTAGGCCCGGTGACAGTGGCCGTTCTCATGCGCAATGCGATGGTCGCCCACGGCCGCCAGATTGCCGCCGGCTGGTTGTGAAGCGGGCCTGCCGCTTATACAGCCAGATACCCGATCCCCGCGAAGGCGACGCCGCAGCCAAACCATTGTGCGGTGGTCATCCGCTCTCGCAGGAAGATCCACGCCAGCACAATGGTCAGCAGCCCGAACATCGAGGAGGCTACGGAGGCATATTGGGCATCGGGTAATCCGCCCGCCGACAGCACCGCCATCAGCGCGATGCCGTCCAGCACTCCCATCAAGGCAAGGAAGGGAAGGACGGCTTTGCCCGGCCAGAATGGCAGGGACTTGAAAGCCATAATCGCCACGAGCAAAGTGATCGTCACAATGCGCGTTACCAGCGTTGCGGGCATCTCTCCGGCCAACTCCGCAGCGTGCTGACCCAACGCGAAAGTACCCGCAAAACCGATTGCAGAGGCCGCTGCGAAAAGGATTGTCAGCCCTTTGGGCGGCACATCTTCAGCCCCCTCATCGGCCAGTGCCGCGACCAGCGACACCCCGACCGCAATGGCCAGCACAGCCGCCCATTGCCAGACCGATACGGATGCGCCGGACAGGGCTGCCCACGCGACCGACAAGACCGGATAGCTGGCGATAATGGGAGAGACGAGACGCACGGGGCCGCGCTGGAACGCGCCGTAAAGGCCAACGCTGGCCAGCAAAAAGAAGACACCCGCGATCACAGCATACGCTGCCGCCTCGCCCCCGATAGGCGTAAACGCCGCCGTCCCTGCCATAACAGCAATATGAAAGCCCGTACCGAAAAGCAGGACCGCAAGCAGCGAAGCCATAAGCGGGGTGTTCTGGCTGACTTGCCGCACGATGATGTCATGGATCGCCCAAGAAAACGCCGCGACCAGGCCAAGAGTGAGCGCGCTCATTCGTCAGGCCGGAAGAACGGGATCAGGAAGACAAGGCAGGCCAACAAGAAAAAGACCGAGCCGAACATGGCCCAAAAATTTCCGATGCTGGCAATGCAAAAGCCGATCGCCGAAACGATAAACAAGGCCCAGCCTACGAGATTAATATGCGTATTTGTCATGGATCTTCCGATGAAAGCGGACTTAACAGGCTTCAGGGTCGTGCGCGGTCAGTTAGAGCTTGCGCCAGACGTGGTTTTTCTTACCATTAAATAATTATTCCACACATGCAACGCATTGCGTTGACTGAGGGGGCATCATGCTCGACCTACCCTATCCAAATGTACGGCTCGGTCCACCCGGACCGAGCGTCATTATCGAGCCGCGCGTCTTTTCGCTGCCGCCCGGTACTGAGCGTTACGTGATCGAAGGCGGCGGGGCGATCTTAGTGCGCGTCGAGCCGGGGGACCACGTCACAGTTGAGAATATCGAAGGCGGGCAAGTCTGTGAGATTGTCGCGGTTGATGGACGCGGCCACGGCGATACCGGCATTCTGGGCGCCCCTGAAAGCGGTCCGGCAAAGGGGCTGATGGCGTTGCTCGCCGGGAGTGACAATTCGCTGCGCGGCCTGCGCATGGGATTGGAGGCACGGGGCGTTGATCCGGCCAAAGTCCCCGCAATTCATCTGTTTGACAGCACGACCCCGGCCAAGACCGAAGCCGCCTTTACCGCCACGCGTGAGGGTGCGATCATCGTCGCAGCACCCGGCGGACGCATGGATTTTGAAACACAGGATACCGCCACACCACTGGTTTTGTGGGTCAGACGGGCCGTCATCAAGCAAGCCGCCCGATTTGAGCTGCCCGACCCTCTCGCCGATCCGATCGATGACATCCGAATCCATTCGGCCACGGCGAGCGCTTATTTTGTGAAGGCGGGAGACTACATCCAGATTCTCGATGTGGATGGCCGCCAATGCACAGATTTTCAGTGCTTCTCCGCCAGAAAGCTGGACAAGGGGATTGAACATGCCCTCGACGTGACCACGACGCGCACGCTGATGGGCCATTCCTATCCCATGCCGGGCTTGCACGCGAAATATTACGATCAGGACATGCTGCCTCTCGTCGAGGTGATCCAGGATACGTGCGGACGCCACGATGCTTTCGCGTTGGCTTGTGCGGCGAAGTATTACGACGATATTGGCTATCCCGGCCATACCAACTGTTCCGACAATTTCAACGCCGTCCTTGCACCCCACGGGGTGACGAAACGGGCGGGGTGGATGGCAATCAACTTCTTCTTCAATACCGGGATTGATGAGCACGGCGTGATGTATGCGGATGAGCCGTGGTCGCGCCCCGGTGATTACGTGCTGCTGCGTGCGCTGACCGATCTGGTTTGCGTCAGTTCGGCCTGTCCGGACGATACCAGCCCCGCCAATGGCTGGAACCCCACTGATATTCATGTGCGCACCTATGATGGTGTCGAAAAATTCCAACGCGCGATTGCTTTCCGCGCCACCCCGGACGCGGAGCCTCAGATGACCAAGCAAACCGGCTTTCACGACAGCTTTGCCGCCCATACCCGCAATTTCGTTGAATACAACGGCTACTGGCTGGCCAACTGCTTTTCAGAAGCCGGACCGATTGAGGAATACTGGGCGTGTCGCAAGCAGGCGGTGGTCATGGACCTCTCACCGCTGCGCAAATTTGAGATTACCGGACCGGATGCCGAGGCGCTGTGCCAATACGTCTTTACGCGCAATATGAAGACATTGCCGGTGGGCGGCGTGGTCTATACCGCACTGTGTTATCCACACGGGGGCATGGTTGATGACGGCACGGTGTTCCGTCTGGGCCGCGATAATTTCCGCTGGATCGGCGGCACAGATTATGGCGGCGAATGGATTCGCGAGAAAGCCGAGGAGCTGGGCCTGAAAGTGCTGGTGCGATCCTCCACCGATATGCAGCACAATATCGCGGTGCAGGGACCGGAAAGCCGGGATTTGCTGAAAAAAATCATCTGGACAGCCCCGCACCAGCCGGAGCTTGATGAGCTGGCATGGTTCCGCTTTACGCCTGCGCGCATCGGGGACGATCAAGGGACGCCGATTGTCGTCTCGCGCACGGGCTATACCGGCGAATTGGGCTACGAGATTTTCTGCCACCCGCGCGATGCGGGGGCGGTGTTCGATGCGGTCTGGGAAGCGGGGCGGGATCATGGCTTGCGTCCCTTGGGGCTGGAGGCGCTGGACATGGTGCGGATTGAGGCCGGGCTGATCTTCGCCGGATACGATTTTTCGGATCAGACCGATCCGTTCGAGGCGGGTATCGGCTTTACCGTGCCGTTGAAATCCAAAGAGGACGATTTCATCGGCCGCGACGCTTTGCTCCGCCGCAAGGAGCACCCCGCGCGCAAGATGGTCGGCCTTGTCATCGACGCGAATGTCGATGTGGGTCACGGTGATTGTGTCCATATCGGCCGGGCGCAGATCGGGGAGGTCACGTCGTCAATGCGCTCGCCGCTGCTGGGGCAGAATATCGCGTTGGCACGGGTCGATATTGCCCATGCCGAGGTGGGCACGGCGGTTGAGGTTGGCAAGCTTGACGGGCATCAAAAGCGCCTGCCCGCCAAAATCACACCCTTTGCGCATTACGACCCGAAGAAAGAACGGCCCCGCTCATGAACCGCCGCGCCTGTTCATCGGCGCTCACGGTCCGTGCAATCACCATAGCTGTCCTGACCGCAAGGGTGTTGGCGGGGTCCGGCGCGCGTGCGGATACGGCTTCATTTTGCCAGTTATTATCTGAAAAGCGCAGTCCTGAACGGGATACCGGGCTGGCCTTGCCCGCACTTGGCGAGGCGGAATGCAAGTGGTCGCTCGGCCTTGGCGGCGCAAGCACATTTACATGCCATTGGCCCTTTGCCTATCGCGCCAATGAGGCGACACAAGCGTTTGAGCAACTGACCCGTGATGTGGCCGTTTGCGCGGGCGACTTTGTGGAGCCGCAGGGCGATGTGAATCATCCCGACAGTTATGATTTGCGCTTGTTTTCATTTAA
>CALDZQ010000277.1 GCA_937944035.1 uncultured Neomegalonema sp.
AGATCAGCGTCTTCGTATGCTGTTTCAGATAGTCGTGCCACAGCCGCCCGATCAGCGCCTTGGCTTTCGGATCGTTGAGGGTCGGGCCTTCGATCGGGGCTTTTGCTTTTCTCATGGTCACGCGCTCTATAATGGTTGCGCGGCGATGCGCCAAATGTATTTCAGGCGCGGGGTCTGCGGGAGAATACGATGTCGGAAAGCTACACTGAGATTGAGGCGCGTGTCGGGGCGCTGATTGCGGGCATTGACGACGATATTGCAGTCATGGCGACGATTGCCTGCGAGCTGTTCCACAGCGTCGAGCGGTTTCACTGGGTCGGGTTTTACCGCGTTACCGCGCCTGAGATGCTGATGATCGGGCCGTATCAGGGCGGGCATGGCTGTCTGTCGATCCCCTTTGCGCGCGGGGTTTGCGGAAAATGCGCGCGGGACGGGAAGACGGTGATCGTGGATGATGTGGAGGCGTTCGAGGGCCATATCGCCTGTGCGGCCAGCACCCGATCCGAGATTGTCGTGCCGGTGTTCGGCAAGGACGGCGCGCTGATTGCGGTGCTGGATGTCGATTCTGACGATCCTGCGGCGTTCGACAAGGCCGACGCGGCGGCGTTGGAGCGGATATGCGGGATGGCTTTTTCTGGTTGGGCTGCTTAAAAAATTAGCTAGCGTGCTACTCTGCAAACAGACTTGAACCGCTGTTGCTCCACACCCTATCAGCCTCTATATATTAAGGTATCTTGCGGCCAATTGCCATAAGGGGAAGCCTTGATGATCGATCCAACTATCGAGCAGTCTATTGAAACACTGAAAAATAAAATACGAATTGCAAAAGATACTTCCACGGATATTCCGGCGGATAACGTGGATAAAATTCTGGATGCACTTGCGATTGTGGAAGTTTTTTTTCGACGTGCAGACGTCGAAAACATTTTAGAAAAAAGCAACAGTGGCGCTGCTCTGCAAGACAAACTTAAAGAGGCTGAAGAAAATTTAGATATTGAAAAAATGATTGAAAAAAATAAAAACAAAAGAGAGCAAGAATTTCGTGCAATTTTAGCAATCGCAACCGCATCAGTTGGCGCTGGCGTGGCTTTTGGTTCAATATTTGGATTTTTCTAAATGTATCAAATTAATATTGAAAAAATTGCATTTTTATTTTTAATTCTAGTTTGGGGCGCGAGCGTTTTTCTCTATTTGTTCATTTACTCTGCGGGTGTTGAAACGATGTGCGATTGGTCCGAAATGGCCAAGAAATTACTTTTGATAGCCGTTATATTATTTTTTTTCTCGTTCTTTATGTCAGTCCGGTTCTCGTCTAGTAAATTTCTCGCATGTTGTTGGACCGCGATACTCGTTGGATTTGTGCCGTTTTTGATTTTTGATTTTGCAATTATTTATTCTGTACAATCTATTCAGAATTCTCCCGATTTGCAAGCTGAGGACTATTTGTACTATTCAATCGTTACGTTCACGACACTAGGGTATGGAGACTTTCAGCCTAGGCCTGAATTTCGTTTGATTGCAGCATCGCAGGCTTTTTTAGGTTTTACATTTGTACCCGTAATGATTTCCGAATTTATCTCTTTAGCAGACAAATTTCGCAGGCCGTGAGCAATTAGTGCCAACGGTACAATAGCTTTTTTGTAGATTCTCAACGCGCTTTCTCCTCAATCAATCGGGTTGCCGCTATTCCGGTGATAACTGCGGCGATGAAGATCCAGACGCTGGCATAACCGAGGCCAAGCGCGGGAATCGCGCCGCCGGGGCAAAAGCCTGCGATGCCCCAGCCGATGCCGAATATGGCTGCCCCGCCGATGAGGCGTGCGTCGATGCGGTTGTTCTGCGGCAGCGCGAAGCTGTCCGCCTGAAGCGGGCTGTCCTGCCGTTTGAAGGTGATCCGGTAGCCGATCAGGGTCGTCACCAACGCGCCGCCCATCACGAAGATCAGGCTGGGATCCCATGTTCCGGCGATGTCGAAGAAGTTGAGGACTTTCGCCGGATTGGCCATGCCCGCAATCGCGATGCCGATGCCGAAAATTCCGCCGATTATAAAAGCGCTGAAAAGCCGTTTCATCACGCGCCCCCTATCACATGCCGGATGACGTAGACCGTGGCGAAAGCCGCGACCATGAAAGTTGCCGTTGCGGCGATGGAGCGGGGCGAGAGGCGGGCGATGCCGCAAACGCCGTGGCCCGATGTGCAGCCCGAACCGAGATAGACGCCGATGCCGACGAGGATGCCGCCGAAGATAAGCGCGGCTGTGCTGATGGGCAGGGCAAACGGGATGCTTCCACCCGCGCTGATATAGACGAGCGGGGAGATCACTGCGCCGCCCATAAACGCCGCGCGCCATTGCCAATCGGGCGAGAGGGGCGGGATCAGTCCGGCGAGTATGCCTGTCATTCCGGCGATCCGGCCATGAAAGGCCATCAGCAGGGTTGCGGCGATGCCGATCAGGATGCCGCCGAGCAGGGACATGAACGGGGTGAATTCTGTTTCCACGGTGTGATCCTTTATTTCAGTCCCGGCAGTCTTTCATCCGCTGCATACGTATTCAATAAATATAATTTGTTGTTTTCGTGTCCTGTTGTCGCCCGACGACGCGCGCCGCCATAAATCCGGCCCACTCGCTGCGCCATGCTCAACCTCAGAGCGTTGCCCTGACATAAGATAAGGGTCTAGGCTGTTGGTTTGGGTCGTGCGGGGGAGTCGGAAATGTTTGATTGTATTGAGTTGAGAGCCGTTGCTGCGGGTGTGATGTTGGCACTGGTTGGCAGTGCGGGCCTCGCTGCGGATGGCCCGATCCCTGAGAAGCGTATGGTGTTCACGCAGGATGTGGATTTTTACGGCGGGGACTTGCGGTCCGTCTTTGATAGCTCGCTCGATGAATGCGAGAGTGCGTGTCTGGGCGATGAGGCGTGTACCGCGCTGACCTTTAACGAGACCGAAGAGGCATGTTTTCTCAAGGACGGGTTCGAGAAAACCACCCCGTTTGAGGGCGCATGGTCGGGGCGGGTGATTGCGGCCTCCACGGCGCGGATCGAGCGGGGGATGGCGCAAGCCGCGATGCTGGATATGCTGCCGAACAGCGCGATGACGCAGGCGCGCAAATTCGCCGCAACCGTTGGAACACGCTATCCCGTCAATGACCGCGATGCCGCCTATCTGGCGAGTGTCGCGGGGGAGTCTGATACCGCGCAGGGAGCGTTGGTTGCCCTGACCGATGCGCCGGATGCGTGGCTTGATCTGTCGCGCGAATTGCGGGAGGGGAAGTCGGACGGATACGGATATTACGAGCGCCTCCAGATAGCGGAGGATGCGACCAGTGCCGCAATCAACGGATTTCTGCGCAGTGAAAGCGCCGCCGTCCAAGCCAATGCGCTCAACGTGCTGGCTGAAGCGCTGGAAAATCAGGGTCGCGGGTCGGAGATGATTCCGGTCCTGAAGCTGTCCAAATCCCTCTCCTCCCGCCGCGAAACGCGCGAGGCATTGCGGCAGGCGCGCGAACGCTATGGCTTTCGCATTACAGGCCATCAGGTCGATTCCGATGCTGAAAGCCCGCGTCTTTGCGTAACTTTCTCCGAAGCAATCGCCCCTGCCACGGATTTCGAGCCGTTCGTGCGGGTGCGGGGCGAGGACTTGCCCGTGGATGGCGGGGATCAGCAGATTTGCGTGGACGGGCTGGAGCATGGCGAGCGGTATAAGGTGACGCTGCGCAGCGGCTTGCCTGCCGCCGCCGATGGTGAAAAACTGCTCAAGCCCGTGACGATTGAAACCTATGTGCGGGACCGCAAGCCGTCGATCAGCTTTGCGAGCCGCTCTTACATCCTGCCCCGCTCGGCGGAGGCGGCGCTGCCTATTACGACCGTGAATGTGGACGAGGTCGCGCTGCGGATTCACCGGGTGAATGACCGCAACCTGCTGCGCGCGGTCCAGCAGGATTTCTTCGGCGCGTCGCTGGATAAGTACCGCGAGGAGAATGGGCTTAAAGACCTCGGCGAGCAGGTTTGGGAAGGTGTGGGCGAGGTTGCGCGCAGGCTGAACGAGAATGTCGTCACGCGCCTGCCTTTGGGCGGGGCGGTCACGGAATTTGAGGCGGGCGTCTACGTTGCCACGGCGCGGGAAATTGACAGCGATAAACCGTGGGAAGATGCGGCGACGCAATGGTTTGTGGTCACGGATTTGGGTCTGTCGACAACGCTGGCCGATGACGGCTTGCATGTGTTTGTGCGCGGCCTCGGCGATGCGCAGACGATTGAGGGCGTCACGGTGCGCCTGCTGGCGCGCAATAACACGGTGCTGGGCGAAGTTGAGACGGATGCGGCGGGCTATGCGCTGTTCTCGCCGGGCCTGACGCGCGGGGACAGCGGGCTGGCCCCCGCCATGCTGACCGCAGAGCGGGAAGCGGGGGATTTCGCGTTTCTGGACCTGACGCAGCCGGGCTTTGATCTCGCTGATCGCGGTGTTGAGGGCCGTGCGGCGCCGGGGCCGGTGGATGTGTTTCTGACGACGGAGCGCGGGGCGTATCGGCCCGGTGAGCAGGTGCATACGACCATTCTCGCCCGCGATCAGCGCGCCGATGCGGTGGAGGATTTGCCGCTGACCGTCATCGTCACCCGCCCCGACGGGGTAGAGGCGCTGCGCCGGACCGCACAGGATGCGGGTGCGGGCGGTCGGGCAGTGTCTTTTGATCTGAGCGACAAGGCGATGCGGGGCAGTTGGCGGGTGCGGGTTCATGCCGACCCCAAGCAATCGGCCTTGGCGGGCGAATCCTTCCTTGTGGAGGATTTCCTGCCTCAGCGGATCGATTTTGAACTGGCGGGGCCGGAGGAGGCTGTGCGCCTTGGCGACGCCCCCGCGATACGGATTGATGCGGACTATCTCTACGGATCGCCCGCTGCGGCGATGGCGATTGAGGGTGAAGCGGTGGTGAAATCCGTCCGCGCGCTCGCCGCGTATCCGGGCTTTATCTTCGGGGCGCATGACGAGCAAAAAGAAAGCTGGGTCCGCAGCCTAGAGCCGGGGTTCGAGACGGACGATTCGGGGCTGGCCTCCGTGCCGATGCTGTTGCCCGACGCGGTCGAAACATCGCGCCCGCTGACACTGGACGCGGTGATCCGCCTGCGCGATGGCTCTGCGCGGCCTGTGGAGCGGGTGCTGAGTATGCCGCTGGAGGCGGATGGCGACCGGATTGGCGTAAAGACAGTGTTCGAGGGCGCGGTCCGCAAGGGCGAGAAGGCGCGGTTTGAGGTGATCGCGGTTGACGGTTCCGGCGCGCGGGTGGCGCTCGATGATGTCTACTGGACCCTCTCGAAAGTACGGACGCGTTACAACTGGTATCGGCTCGATGGCCGCTGGGATTACGAGACGACCACGCGGCGCGAGCGGCTGGCGAATGGTGATTTGACGGTTGCCGGAGACGGCGTGGCGACGCTGGAAACCCCTGTCGATTGGGGGCGGTATGAGCTGAAGCTGGTATCTAAAAACGATCCCGATACCATCACCAGCCTCCTGTTCACTGCGGGGTGGTATGCGCCCGTTGTCGGCTCGGCGACGCCCGATACGCTGGAGGTTTCGGTTGATAAAGACGCCTATGCGGTGGGCGATACCGCCAAGCTGCGCCTCGACGCGCGCTATGCGGGCGAGGTGTTTGTGCAGGTGGTCGGCAACGGCCTGATCGCAACCAAGACGCAAGCTGTCGAGGAGGGCGAGACCTATATCGACATCGACGTGACCGAGGAGTGGGGCGCGGGGGCGTATGTGGTTGCGACCCTGCTGCGGCCTATGGATGTGGCGGCAAAGCGCAATCCGGCGCGGGCGATTGGCCTCAGCTGGGTTCCGGTTGATCCGGGCGCGCGTGATCTGGATATGGCGTTCACGGGGCCGGATGAAAGCGCGCCGCGCGGGCCGCTGGATGCGTCGGTGAAATTTGCCGGATTGGCGGCGGGCGAGACGGCTTATGTGACGGTCGCGGCGGTGGATGTGGGTGTGCTGAACGTCACCGGATTTGACGCGCCGCAGCCTGAGGACTGGTATTTCGGGCAGCGCCGCCTGGGGGTGGATTTCCGGGATGTTTACGGGCGGCTCATCAACGGGTTGGACGGGGCGCAGGGGCGTTTACGGTCGGGGGGTGATGGATTCACCGCCGCCAACGCCGCGCCGCCGCCGATTGAGGATCTGGTCGCTTATTTCTCCGGCGTGGTGACGGCGGATGCGGGCGGGGTGGCGGAGGTCAGCTTTGACATTCCCGATTTCAACGGAACCGTGCGCCTGATGGCGGTGGGGTGGAGCGCCAAGGGCGTCGGCAGCGCGAGCAAAGACGTACTGGTCCGTGACCCCATCGTCGTCAGCGCCAGCGCCCCGCGCTTTTTGGCCCCGGATGATGTGAGCCGCGTGTTGATCGAGGTGGCTCATGCGTTTGGTGAAACGGGCGAGGTGTCGGTCGCGCTGGAGGCGGACGGGCAGTTGACGCTTGGGGAGGCGGAAAAGCGTTTCACGCTGGGCAAGGGTGAGAAGAAGACGCTTGAAATTCCGGTCACGGCGAATGCGGTGGGCGATCCTGAAATCCGGCTGGTGACGACGATGCCGGACGGGCGCGAGCTGTCCAAGGTTTTGCGCCTGCCGGTGCGGGCGAATGATCCGGTTATCGCGCGGCAGAACCGCATTCCGCTGGCAGCAGGGGGCAGCTTTACCGTCAATGCGAGCATGTTCGAGGGGCTGCGCGCCGGATCGGGGCGGGCGACGCTGGTGGTCGGGCCGTTGGCGGCGTTTGATACGGCGGGGCTGTTGAACCAGCTTGATCTGTATCCTTATGGCTGTACCGAGCAGACGACCTCGCGGGCGATGCCGTTGCTGTATTATTCGCAAGTCGCCTCAACGCTGGGGCTGGTTTCGGCGGGTGCGGGTGTGAAAAAGCGCATTGATGGCGCGATCACGCGCATCTTGGGCAATCAGTCGGGCACGGGCGGCTTTGGCCTGTGGGGGCCGTCGAGCGGCGATTTGTGGCTCGATTCCTATGTCACCGATTTCCTCAGCCGTGCCAAGGCCGAGGGCTTTGACGTGCCGGCGCGCGCGTTCGGGGCGGCGATGGACAACCTGCGCAACCGTGTCGCCTATGCGGGCGATTTTGAGCGCGGGGGCGAGGATTTGGCCTATGCGCTGATGGTGTTGGCCCGCGAGGGTGAGGCGTCCATCGGCGATTTGCGCTACTACGCCGATGCGAAGGGCAAGGCGTTGTCGACGCCGCTGGCACAGGCGCAGTTGGGCGCGGCATTGGCGCTTTATGGCGAACAACGACGGGCCGATGATCTGTTCCGGCTGGCGGGCGCGGGGGTCGATTTTGAGAACAGGCGGCGCGGCTGGCGGGCGGATTACGGCAGCAATCTGCGCGACGCGGCGGGTGTGCTGGCGCTGTCGGCCTCGGCGGGGTCGGAGGCGGTGGATTCTGCGGCGCTGGTAAGGCGGTTGTCGGACGGGTACGCGGCGAAACGCTACACCTCAACGCAGGAGAAAGCATGGGCTTTGCTGGCGACGAATGCGTTGCTCAAAGACGATGCGGCGCTGGACGGTGTGACCGTGAACGGTGCGCCGCTGGACGGGGCCGTGGTCGAGATGCTGGAGGGGGACGCGGTGGGCGCTGATCCCGTGGTGATCGCCAATGATGGCGAGGTCGCGACCAGCGCGATGCTGACCACCTTCGGCGTGCCTACCGAGCCGGAACCCGCTGGCGGTAACGGCTATACCATCACCCGCACCTACTACACGCTGGAGGGCGAGGAAATCTCGCCGGGTGCCGTACCGCAGAACACGCGGATGGTGGTGGTTTTGCGGGTCGAAGCGGAGCGGGGGCGCGCTTTGGCGCGGTTGATGGTCGATGATGCGCTGCCCGCCGGATTCGAGATCGACAACCCGTCGCTGCTGCGCGCGGGGGCGACGGCGAGCCTTGATTGGCTGCCCGAAACCGTGAATGCGGATCATGCGGAGTTCCGCTCGGACAGGTTTTTGGCGGCGGTGACAGGAGCGCGGAAATTCAGCCTCGCCTATATCGTCCGCGCGATTTCGCCGGGGGAGTTCCACCATCCGGCGGCACTGGTGGAGGATATGTACCGCCCCGAATTCCGCGCGCGCACGGCGACGGGGCGTGTGACGGTGCGGTAGTTCTCCAAGCAAAATACTGTCATCATCTGCGCAGGCAGATGATCCAGCCTCGCGTCTTGAGAGATTATCCTCCAATCAATCGAGTCTGGATTCTCTGCCGGAGCCTGTCCTCCGCGAAGGCGGGGGGCAGAGAATGACAGTGTGTATGCAGTTGACTATGGCAGAGGGCCGGGCTGAGGGTGGGATTTTTCGGGCAGGTGCGCTAACTCTCCGTTGAAACGAGAGCGCCCGCCCATGTTGACCATCCGCAATCTGACCAAGACCTACACGACCCCGCAGGGGCCGTTGCATGTGCTGCGCGGGGTGGATTTGGACGTACCCCCCGGCGAGACGCTCGCGCTGATGGGTGAATCGGGCAGCGGCAAGAGTACGTTGCTGCATCTGGTTGCGGGGCTGGATCATGCGGATGGCGGGGAAATCCGGCTGGGTGATCTGGCGATTACAGGGATGGATGATGCCGGGCGGGCGATGCTGCG